>CAZLFO010000012.1:0-9591 GCA_964558835.1 uncultured Gammaproteobacteria bacterium | reverse complement strand
AACGAGGGCTTGACAGTAATACCGCTCAAACTATATACTAAGGGCAGTTTATTGAAGCTAGAGATTGGTTTGGGGCGAGGCAAAAAGAAGTATGATAAACGCCAAGCAATCCAAAAACGTGAATGGGATAAAAAACGCCGAACCTTGACAAAACAAAACTTATTAATTAGGGGATGACGGGCTTCGCTCATAAGATGTTATAATCAATCGAGCGAATAGGCGAGGATTACGCCTAAAAATCAAAACCAATAGATGCCAAAAACATCCTAGCTAAAGTAAAATATCAATTTGCTTTTGCTCCTGTCGCTGCTTAATAAAAACGGCGACCATCGATAATGATAATGCCTAATAATCAACTATCGGTGTCATCTTGTTAGGCTGTGACCTGGAATCAATCTGCCTGTTTGAAACCAGGCCGAGACTATAATCAGGCCCCTTAAAAAATTTTTGTCCAATTTATATTTTTTAAGGTGTAGAAAATTGGACTATTATTCGTAAAACGATTGATTATCTCTTATGATACAGGGGTTCAACTCCCCTCATCTCCACATAATTCAAAGGCCGCGATGGCGGAATTGGTAGACGCATCGGACTTAAAATCCGACGATATTAAAACATCATGAGGGTTCGAGTCCCTCTCGCGGCACGCTGACTTTTACAATGCGGGTATCGTATAATGGCTATTACATTACCTTGCCAAGGTAGAGATACGGGTTCAATTCCCGTTACCCGCTCACAGCTAATTCTAATAAACATCTAATAATTTACATGAGACGAACTTTTCGCAAACCTAAACCAAAAGAAGAAAAAAAATTCCGAGCTAATGAACAAATTATCACCCAGGAAGTTTTTGTAATTGACGAAAATGGTAATTCTTTAGGCATAATGGCCACAGAAGCTGCTATTAAATTAGCCCAAGACGCCGAACTAGATTTAGTAGAAGTCAATCCTAATAATAATCCCCCTGTAACAAAAATCATTGATTATGGCCAATTTCGCTATCATATTGAAAAGAAAATGCAACAGCAAAAATCCCGACAGAAAAAAATTGACACTAAAGAAATAAGACTATCTATTAGGATTGGCGAACATGATTTAAAAATGCGGGTAGATCAAGGCTATAAATTTCTATCCAAAGGAGATAAATTAAAAATATCTGTTGTTTTAAGAGGTAGAGAAAAACAGCATCCCGAAAAAGCTGAAGAAACAATTAATCGCTATTTAAAACAATTAGAGACGCTAATGGGACAAACTTTGTCTATTGAAGAACCCTTGACAAAACTCAATGACCGTCTTAGTATAGTAGTAATCAATAAAAAATAACTGATTATTTCTTGTGAAATTAGGTGTAAAAACCTTTTTTTATTATTCTAAAATATGCCGAAATTAAAGACTTATCAACCAGTTGCTAAACGAATGAAACTTACTAAAACTGGTAAAATTAGACGACGTAAGGCAGGACAAGATCATTTTAATGCCCGCGAAGATGGCCAGACGGGTCGAATGAAACGTCGCGACTTTAATGTGGCCAAGGTTGACAGCAAAAATATCAAAAAATTTTTGCCCTACTGTTAAAACTAAACTAATATGACCAGAGTAAAAAGAGGCATCATCCACACTAAAAAACGCCACAATATTTTATCAAAAACTAAAGGATTTAAGTGGGGCCGTAAAAATTTAATTCGCCTAGCTTCAACAGCTACCACTAAAGCGGGAGCTCATTCTTATACTGACCGCCGCAAGAAAAAAAGGAATGCCCGCGCCTTATGGCAAATTCGAATTAGTGCTTTTGCTAAAGATCATAATTTATCCTATTCTAAGATGATGAATCTTCTAAAAAAAGCTAATGTTAAATTAGATCGTAAAAGCTTGGCTGACTTGGCAGCTAATCATCCTGATATTCTCTCTAAGATATTAGAACAAATTCAATAAATCCATGAAATGGTTTAATATTATACAAATTATTGCTGCCCTCCTCTTAATAGGCGCTATATTGCTACAAAATCGTGGCGCTGATATGTCAGGCTTATTTGGTGGTGGCGGTGATATTTATCGGACAAAAAGAGGAATTGAAAAAACTTTATTTATAGCCACTATCGTTTTGGCTATAATATTTTTTGCCTTATCACTAACTAGTCTAATTATTAATAAATATTAAAACATATGAAGCAAAATAAAATCAATAAAATTGACTTAATTAATAAAATTTCTGAAACAGTAAATATTAGCAAAAAACAAATTGAAAAAGTTCTAGATTCACTATTAGAAAATATCACCGATGGATTAAAGGCTGGAAAAACTGTCAATTTAGTTGGTTTCGGTAGCTTTATGCCTAAAAAAAGACATGCTAGAAATGGCGTTAATCCTCAAAATCCTA
Source organism: uncultured Gammaproteobacteria bacterium (assembly GCA_964558835.1). Classification (GTDB taxonomy): domain Bacteria; phylum Patescibacteriota; class Patescibacteriia; order Patescibacteriales; family Patescibacteriaceae; genus UBA1359. The sequence goes on along the minus strand of CAZLFO010000012.1, from coordinate 7,214 downwards.
AACAAAAAATTCATATCCCAGAAATTATAGTGGCTAAATTTAGAACTGGAAAAGCCTTAAAAGATGCCCTTAAAAACAAACGATAATACTTAACTTTAACAATAACATAGTGTATACTATTGTTGAAAAGCTCCCGTGGTGAAATGGATATCACGCTTGGCTTCGGACCAAGTATTTTGGGTTCGAATCCTGACGGGAGCGCTAGATGGCGAGGCTGGGTAGCTCAGTTGGCAGAGCATGGCACTCATAACGCCAAGGTCGTGGGTTCAATCCCCACCCCCGCCACTACAATAAATGCGCCCATAGCTCAGCTGGCAGAGCAGTTGCCTCTTAAGCAAACGGTCGCAGGTTCGAACCCTGCTGGGCGTACAAAAAACAACCTCCATTATTATAATGGGGGTATTATTATTTTTTTGTAACTTGCTATAATAAGTCTATGATTTCTGACAACCAATCCCTGCCTTGCTCTAGTGGTTTCTTACTAATAGATAAACCAAGTGGACCAACATCTCACGATATTATTGACTATTTGCGTCATCTTACTGGTATTCAAAAAATTGGCCACTCGGGTACATTAGATCCTCTTGCCTCAGGTCTTTTAATTGTGGCTATCGGACGAACAGCTACTAAACAAATTCATGTTGTGGCCCAACAAGACAAAACTTATAAAGCCACTATCCGTTTAGGTGGAATAAGTGATACTGATGACTCTTTAGGGAAAATCCAGTTATTGAAAAATTATCATCAACCAACCAGACAAGAAATAAAACAAGTCTTAGATTCTTTGAAGGGTGAACAAAATCAGATACCGCCGATGTATAGTGCTAAAAAAATACATGGACAAAAACTGTATGAATTAGCACGACAAGGACAAATTATCCAATGCCAGCCTAGTCTAATAACTATTTACAATATCAAGCTACTTAGCTATAGGTGGCCAGATATTAACCTAGAAATCCACTGTTCAACTGGTACCTATATTAGAGCTATCGCCCGTGATATAGGAAAGGCATTAAATTGTGGTGGCTATTTATATCAACTAAGACGTACTAAAATTAATGGCTATTCGGTCCACCAGGCAATAACTTTAGAGCAATTAACCTCTAATAATTGGACAAAATTTTTGTTGCAACCTTGATTAATAATTACTCAACAGTTACCGATTTAGCTAGATTCCTGGGCTTATCTACATCTAGTCCTTTAGCATCGGCGATATAATAAGCTAAAAGCTGCAAGGGAATAACATTAATAACGGGTGAAAACCAAACATGAACTGGTGGAACACTGATAAGATAATCCGCTAATTTCTGCACTACTTCATAATCTTGATCCACGATAGCAATAACCTGCCCACCACGCGCTTTAATTTCTTGAATATTGCTAAGAATTTTATCACTTAAATCGTTTTTGGTGGCCAGGACAACTACCGGCATATTATCATCAATTAAAGCAATGGGTCCGTGTTTAATTTCAGCAGCCGGGTAGCCCTCAGCATGAATATAGGATATTTCTTTTAACTTTAAAGCACCTTCTAGAGCTACAGGAAAATTAAGACCCCGACCTAGATATAAAAAATGCTCAAAATTCTTAAACCGCCGAGCTAGCTCAATTACCTGACTATTGGCCTTTAATGTCTTCTCTGCTACGGCTGGCAAATGTCGTAATTCGCTTAAAATTAACTCATCTATTTTATAGCCCATCTCTTGTCGCCAATAAAAAGCTAAAAGTAATAAAGCAGTAATCTGGGCTGTAAAAGCTTTAGTACTGGCCACCCCAATTTCCGGACCAGCATGTAAATAAACACCCGAATCCACTTCTCTCGCCACTGTTGACCCGACTACATTAACAATCCCTAAAGATTGAGCCCCGTGACTTTTAGCTTCTCGTAAGGCCGCTAAAGTATCAGCAGTTTCACCTGACTGAGAAATAGCAATAAATAAATCATGATTATTTACTAAGGGGTGACGATAGCGAAACTCAGAAGCATAATCCACTTCTACTGGCAACCCCACAATTTCTTCTAATAAATATTTACCAATTAGAGCTGAATGCCAACTGGTGCCACAAGCAGCAATAATAATACGCTTTATAGCCTCACGACGCCAGTTCAATGAAAGTTTAATTTGGTTATTAGTTATTCTACCGGCCAGTACATTAGCAAGGCTTTGCGGCTGTTCAAAAATCTCTTTAAGCATAAAATGCTTATACCCTTTCTTCTCAATCTGATCAATGCTTAATTTTACCTCCTCTATCCGACGATCCAACAACTCACCAGCTAAATTTTTAATCTGATACCCCCCTGCATCAATAATAGCTAAATCACCATCCTCTAAATAAATAACATCCTTGGTGTGATTTAAAATAGCTGGTACATCAGAAGCGATAAAGGTTTCGCCCTGGCCAATGCCAATAATAAGTGGTGAACTACGCCTAGCAGCTACTAGTTTGTTCTCATTAATATGAAGTGCTACTAGCCCATAAGAGCCCTCAATTAAAGCTAAGGCCTTAGATACCGCTTCTTCTAACGACCCAGTATAAAACTTCTCAATCAAATGAGCCAATACCTCTGAATCAGTTTCTGAAGTAAAAACATGGCCCTCACTACTTAATAACTGCTTTAGCGCCTGATAATTTTCAATAATGCCATTATGCACTATGGCAATTTGGTGATGACAATCAAAATGAGGATGAGCGTTCATTTCGTTAGGAGCACCATGAGTGGCCCAACGAGTATGGGCAATACCAATATGACCCTTCAAGTCTTGATGAGCTACTGACTTTTCTAAATAAGCCACTGGACCCGCTTGTTTGTAGCACACCAACTTATTATCTTCCACCAAACACAGACCTGAGCTATCATAGCCACGATACTCTAATTTTTTCAGACCATCTATTAAAATCTCTAAGGCAGGACGCTGACCATAATAACCAATAATGCCACACATAACTTTAGACTAAAAGTCCAACAATGAGTAAAGCTACTATATTTACAATTTTAATCATTGGATTAATTGCTGGACCAGCTGTGTCTTTATAAGGATCACCCACCGTATCTCCGGTTACTGCTGCTTTATGGGCCTCGGAACCTTTACCGCCAAAATGTCCGCTTTCAATATATTTTTTAGCATTATCCCAAGCTCCACCACCTGAAGTCATGGAAATGGCCACAAAAATACCAGTGACAATAGACCCAATAAGTAAACCACCCAATGCCGGTATGCCTAATACAAAACCCACAATAATTGGAGCTAATATTGGAATAAGAGAAGGGATAATCATTTCTTTAATAGCAGATTTAGTGACTATATCTACAGTACGGCCATAATCTGGCTTATCAGTGTTAGCCATTATGCCTGGTTTCTCCTTAAATTGGGCTCGTACATCTTCTACTACTGCCCCAGCAGCTTTACCAACTGCCTGCATAGCCAAAGCCCCAAAATAATAAGGTAATAATCCTCCAATAAATAAACCAACAAGGACATAGGGATTATCTATTAAAAATTGGCTACCCTGAGCTTTTTGAGAAAAATCTGCAAATAACACCAAAGAAGCCAAAGCAGCCGAACCAATAGCATAGCCCTTAGTAACGGCCTTAGTAGTGTTGCCCACTGCATCAAGCGGGTCGGTAACATTACGCACTTCTTCACCCAATTCTGCCATCTCAGCAATACCGCCAGCATTATCAGTAATAGGCCCATAGGCATCAATAGTAATAATAATGCCAGCTAATGATAACATGGCTACAGCAGCAATAGCAATGCCATACAAGCCAGCCAGAGAATAAGCCCCCAAAATAGATAAAGCTATAACAATAATGGGCCAAGCAGTTGACTTCATCGATACGGCTAAACCAGTAATAATATTAGTACCATGTCCGGTTTTAGAAGCTTCAGCAATCTGTTTAACTGGCGAATGTTTAGTGGAAGTAAAATGCTCAGTAATCATTACTAAAGCTCCGGTAACTATTAAGCCAATAAGCGCGGCCAAATATAAATTAACGACAGAAATTGCATTGTTGTCTCTCATAACCCAATTAATTATGGGATAGAAAGCAATGGCTGCTAAAATGCCAGTAGCAATTAATCCTTTATACAGGGCGGACATAATATTTTGAGATTTCCCCAAATGAATAAAACGTAAACCAACGATAGAGGCAACAATAGACACTGACCCTAATAAAAGAGGTAAAATAATTAACAATATATTGTCTTTACCAAAAATTAACCCACCCAACATCATTGCGGCAATGGAAGTAACAGCATAAGTCTCAAATAAATCAGCTGCCATGCCAGCGCAATCGCCAACATTATCGCCAACATTGTCAGCGATAACTGCTGGATTGCGTGGATCCTCTTCTGGGATGCCAGCTTCAATTTTACCCACTAAATCTGCCCCGACGTCAGCCGCCTTAGTAAAAATACCACCACCCAAACGAGCAAAAATAGAAATTAACGAACCACCGAACCCAAAACCAATTAAAGCATGAAGGTCATGAGTTATAAAATAAAAACCAGCGGTACCCAATAAAGCCAAACCAACAACTAACATACCAGTAATACTGCCACCCTTAACCGCTACTGCTAAAGCCGGTTTTATTCCTGATTTAGCTGCTTCAGTGGTAGTAATATTAGCTCGCACAGAAATATTCATACCAACATAACCAGCTACAGCCGATAAAATAGCCCCAATAATAAAGGCCAAGGCAGTGGTCCAACCCAAGCTGGGCACTAAACCAATAATAATAAATAAAGGAATGGCCACCAGACCCACTGTCCGATATTGACGATTCAAAAACGCTTTAGCCCCTACCTGAATAGCTGAGGCAATTTCTTCCATTTTTTCATTACCACGCGGTAATTTTAAAATAGAACGGATAGAAATAACACCATATAAGATGGCCAGTAAAGCACCAACAATAATTACGATCACTGCGGTTTGCATAATCTTTATAAATTAATAAATAAAAATTTGTTAAGACTATAAGTAATAATAACAAAATGGGACAAAAAAACAATATATTGACCAGGACAGGCCAGTGATAGATAAGTGTCTCTCGGGGTTTTATTAGCGATGGCCTAAGATATCTTTATTTTAATAGATCATCAAGCTCACATGAGAGCAACACAGACTTACTAAGCACAATTTGCTCTTTTGGATTAAAATTGTCGGCTGTCATTCTAATTAATTTAGTAATGATAGCATCACCCAGCATTATATTGTCTGTTTTTTTAAAATATTTCTCAATTTTCTGATAAAAAAGTGTTGCGTACTGCTTTAACTTATCCTGAAAAGTTGGCCGACCATTCCAACCATTACCATTAAACTCCGTCTTATCTTCAATGTTTTTATCTATATTGATAGTCAAATCACCATCACTAAAATTTATCCAATAATCGCTGACACAGTAGACAATTCTTAACGAATTATCATCGTCCACATTAAACCAATATATAAAATAAAACACACCCGCCTGAAGATCTTGTGATATTTCAATCTTTTTTAAACTTTTTATAGTGTGAATCTTATACTCATTAAGCAATTTAAAATAACTTTCTCTCCAATTTTTTAGCCAATTGGCAATAAAGTTTTGGTCAATAAATAAAGGCATTAGATCGTTTTTTAAATTTTCATCGCTAACTTTATTCATTTGCAATGTCAGCTTATCAAATAGTGCTCGGGGATCCTTAATATCAATTCCTTTGGCAATCATATAATCAAAATCTGGAATAATTTTTCTGCCCATATACCACAATAAGTCATATATGTCTCTGCCCTTTTCCTCATAAATAGCATCACCCACTCCACGAGTACCTCGTAAAAAAATGGCTGCTAATTTACTAGCCATTAATGTCCCCATGTTGTATGTTAAAATAACAAATGAAAGCTGATCTCGATTGATCGGGCGACGTTCAGTTACAGTCTTTGGGGCAACAAAATTATTTAAATCAATTTTTACATGCACCTGGTCAGATAAATTGCCAAGTCTCAATTCTTGACCAACATGAAATTTTAAAAGCAGACCCCGACCGATAGTAATTTTTATAGTAAGAAAATCAAATTCAGCACCATAAGTATTAATAAAATAGCCCTTAATTTCTTCCTTTAACTCTTCTAAAAATTTTTCAGTCACCGCCTGAGATACTTCAAAATCTAAATCTACAGACATACGATCAAGGCCGTGAATTATACGGAGCGCAGAACCGCCGTACATTATCCATTTACTATATTCGGGATGATGATAAATAAAATTCAAAACATAAAATTGTAACTCCTCTTTAAGAGCGTTACGGCGAGTTTCCGCATTAATATTCCCATAGGCAGACAAGTCATCGAGTTTTCTTTGTAGTATTGTTGTTATCTGCCTACTCATATTTTTTATTGATTAAAAAATAAAATTTTTCTTGTTCGTCCTTATCCATTTCATCAAAGTCTATTCTCATCTCATCAATCATCCTTTTAATATCCTGTAAATTCATACCTCTAAACTGATGAGTTCTAAAATAAAGTAAGTCAAATAATGCTTTAGCGGGGGAGGCAATATAAAAATCAAATTCTCCCTTCACTAAAAAGAAATCAGAAAAAAAATCTTTTTTAATAGACTGGTAAGTAAAATTACCCGCTTGCGTTTGGTACGCTCTTGTCACCCTCAAAGTAACCGAGGTGATAGAGTAAATGGCTTCGGTCACGAGATTATAGTACTGTAAAGCAGCCCAAGAACTCACATACGATGGAGTACGAATGATATTTGCAAGATAAAAAGGATAAGAAACATCTGATCGATTTTTTTCAAAAAAATCAGTAGTTACATAAAGTCCATTTTTTAACTGTAAAATATCCTTGTATTTCAAAAACCGGCTGATATATGTGTCAATCGTAGAATCTTTAAGCCCCAGCTGCCTACCAAGTTGATATACGGTGTCTTTATAAAAGTAGGTCAAATTTCTTAACTGCTCTAATAAATTTTTTTTACTTTTCATATATTTGACATTAGTGTATCATATCTGAAATGATAAGTCAACAAAAATATAAAGCTCACAGCCCAAACCAATATATGAGTAAATAAACTATTAATCCTCCTTAAAATTCTAAAGTCTCGACCAAAAGTCAAGACTTTAGAGATAATATCCAATCAACCAGATTAGTTATATCAAATACTCTAGGGTAGCCACTGGGAATTGAACCCAGACTAGCGGAGCCACAATCCGCTGTTCTAC
>CAZLFO010000011.1:0-9814 GCA_964558835.1 uncultured Gammaproteobacteria bacterium | reverse complement strand
ACAATTTCTCCTTTAGTCTTTTCTACTTCAGCTGCCGGTAGATCTATTTTATTAACTACTGGAATAATAACTAAATTCTGCTCAATAGCTAAATATAAATTAGCTAAAGTTTGAGCTTGAATGCCCTGAGTAGCATCAACTAATAAAATAGCTCCCTCTACTGCGGCTAAACTACGGGATACTTCATAGCTAAAATCTACATGACCAGGAGTATCAATTAAATTAAGTTCATAACCTCGATACTTTAATCTAACTGGTGTCAGTTTAATAGTAATCCCCCGCTCTCGCTCTAAGTCCAGACGGTCTAATATTTGATTAGTCATTTTACGCGGCTCAATAGTCCCGGTAAGCTCCAACAGGCGATCAGCTAAGGTAGATTTACCGTGGTCAATATGAGCAATAATACAAAAATTACGGATATTCTTCATACCCCTATATTATGCTAAATGGCTTAAAACAAGTCAATGTATCAGTCCGTCTCATTTTATCTTTCTTTAGAACCAAAAATGAATGTAGGCTTATTTATAGTAAATAAAAAGGGATTATCGTGAAGATAATCCCCATTACTGACAAATTTTTTTATAAACTGGCCAAGGTATTAACCTAATGGTCATCTCCCTGGCCCACCATAAAAATGGTGATCTGACTCGCACCTGAATATCTGGACCATATTCAACTGCAACTGCGTAAAGTTGAATGTACATCTCTGGCGCCAAGCGACGCAGATCGCGTGCGACTCGCCAAATATGCTGCTTAGCCGCTATCAACCTTACGCTTTGCCAGCCATACACCCTAGCCATAAACACAAATTGTTTTATTAAGGCTAAGGTGGATATATTATTACCACATTGGCTGGCCAAAAACAAACGGCCAGCCTTTAAGTCTAAAAGTACACCAAGATCAAGCTGAGTAAAGATGTCATACCCTTTTCTGTTTACCATTTCCTCTACTTTTGACTTAATAGGCTGGTTGCTATGTTCTCCAGTCCCAAAAGCCATGGCCAATACCACAATACTCATGTGGTCCTCCTTACTTGATCAGCTAACTTTCTTATCAAATTAAGCTGATCATCAAAGATCGCCTCCACTCCTTTTGGCACGCCATGCCTGTACGGAGTAAGGTCACTAAAATTAAAAATTTCAGCTAAGGGCTTCCAAGTAACGAGTATATAATTTGGCGATAAATTCACCAAATTTAAAAAATCGCTATCACCATCAAAATCATCTGATTTCTTGATTTCTACAGCAAAACAATTTTGATCAACCCGCCTTAACCTGGTGGGATTACTCCCAACCAAGGCTTTTAGCCCAATCATCGCCCTTACTCCGCCGTCATCTCGCAATTTTGACCAAGCGGCACTAAGTGGCGAACCCTCACCAGCTTCCAGTTTACCACTGGGGAAAATTTGCCAGCCTTCACAAAAATCTTGAGGCTGGACACGACTCGGGTCGTCATATTGAAATGCTGACCGTAGGGCCAAAAGTATTTCAATATCATGGGACTGACCATAATCAGCCTGACGCCAAATTATTAGGGATACATACGGCATCATTGTTCACCTCCTTGTTATTTATATTTTTAAAAGAACGGATATTATATTTAAGGACTATTTATCTTAAAAGTCAAATTTTTTATACCCCCCGAGCCTCTTCCGCATCAACCACTATCTTTTTCTTTTTACCAGACCATCTACGGCTTATCATCATCCACAGTTCTTTGGTTTCAGGACAACGTAATAAGCTACAGATAACCACATAAACTATCGCCGCTATAGCCGCCGCACCGCATAGTTGACCAAAGATACCCCAGAAAGTACGCATATTAACTAGAGGGGCAATAATTTGCTTAGCTTCCATAAGCGCCAAACCAGATATAGCCGCTGCTATAATCATTTTAAGAGCGCCACTAACAATAGTCCGAGTATCCAAAACTGATGCTTTAGCCCATAAAAAAATCCATAATAAAATAAAATTAACTATACTCCCCACTGAGAAAGCTAAAGCCAGCCCAGCCACTCCTAATGGCCCGCTCAATAACCAAGCTAAACCAATATTAACTATAGTAGACACTAAACTAATCCAAAATGGAGTAGCTGAATCTTTATAGGCATAAAAAACCCGCACTAAAATAGCATTAAGTGATTGAGCAAAAATAGATATCCCAAAATAACTTAATGTCCGCATAGTTAAAATGGTGTCCTGCCAATCAAAACGGCCAGAGCCTAAAATAACCCGAATAATTTGAGCTCGTAAACCCACAATAATTACCGTAGAAGGAATAACCAAAAATAATATCTGTCTAATAGTGGCCGTCAAGCTAACCTTTAGTTTCTCCGGCTCATTAACTAAGGCTGACATAGTAGGAAAAGCTGCCACAGCAAAAGATAAACCAAAGATGCCCACTGGAAATGATTGCAAATTATTGGCTAAATTAAAAACAGCCAGTGAACCGCTGGCTAATTTAGAAGCTAAAACTGCCATTGCCAATAAATTTAGTTGACTTACGGCCAACCCCAAGGTACGGGGCACCATAATGCGGCCAATCTGCCGTAAATATTTGTCTCGCCAATCTAAAATAAACCGATAGCGAAAACCCAAGTGTCTTAAAGTTGGAACCTGCACTAATAGATGAAGTAAGGCTCCAATAACTACTCCCCAAGCCAAACCGATTAAACCTACATGGGGTACTAAAAATAAAGCACCCACAATAATACCTAAGTTATAAAAAATGGGAGAAAGAGAGTAAACAAAAAAACGCTTAAAAGACTGAAGAACACCACCCACTACTCCAGAAAGACCAAGTAGCAACGGAGATAAAAACATTAGCCGACTGAGCTCTACTGTTTTAGATAATTTCTCAGCAGAAAAGCCAGGAGTAATAGCCTTCATTATCTGAGGGGCTAGAACAATACCTACAATAGATAAAAGTATAAGAATTATTAATAAAGAATTAATAATTATATTAGTAAATCGCCATGCTGCTTGATTATCACCAATTTTGCCTTCTGGTTTATCTAATAAATTAACAAAAATGGGAATAAAGCCCGCCGACAAGGCACCTAGCACCAACAGATTAAAAATTAAATCTGGTACTCGAAAAGCAGCATAATAAATATCCAACTCATCGCCAGCTCCAAATTGACCAGCTAAAATATGATCTCGGAAAACCCCTAAAAAACGGCTAATAAAAGAAAAAAAACCAACTATAACCGCCGCCCAGCCGATATTATCAATAGAACCATACCATAACTTGTTGAACTTCATATTTAAATAAACCTACCTTAAATATAATTAAATAGCCACTGCTGGCAACAAAGGTTCTACCATATAATTAGGCTTCTCTATACCCAAAATTGTCAAAATGGTTGGAGCAATAGAACGCAGAGAACCGACAACGGCCAAAGTACTAAGATCAGTAGTTATAACCTCAGTTTCTCCTAATCTTTGTCCGCGCCACGGTCGACCAATTATTACCAAAGGAACAGAATTGTTACTCGGGCCATAATTTACTTTACTGGCTAGTGGATCAAAATAATTTTCTAAGGCTCCATGGGCTGAAGTCAAGATAATAGTTACCCCGGTTTGTAAAAGTGGATTAATTAATTTAGGTAAAAGTCTATCCATAGCCGCTATGGCCTTAACCGCACTGGCTTCATCACCATAACGACCAACCAAGGTCAACGATGATAAACTTATCGCCATAAAATCTAACTGATGATGCCACCAATAATGGATTGCCTGTTTAATTATTTCACGACTAGATGATAATACATTTTTATTATAATCAATATTAACTGGCGTACTGACCAAAAGATAATCTACTAAATTATGTAGATAATGGTCAGCTAAATATTCAACCATTAAAGGAAAAGTTTCACTTTCTCCTATATAAGCTTGCCTCAGGCCAGCTTTAGCCAAAATTTCAGTTAAACCTGGCTGACTAACTACTCCACCTAACCCCGGGATCATCCCTATCTCTTGACCACTACCAACTTGCCAATAAAATACTGAGCGGGTATTATTAGACCCTGGCAAGCTAGCTAAAGCAGCTGTTGGATATTGTTGCAAATAATTATATAGATGAGGCCAATGAGCCCGAGAAAACATATTACCCACACCAGGCGGGGCAATACCCCAACCATCCAACAACACCAAAACTACTGGACTAATCTTTTCTATTTCCTTGTCAGTTACAGCTTGACTCATAGTTTACTAAAATTGTCCAGCCAACTGAGCTTCAATCTCCATTAAACGATTATATTTGGCTAGCCGCTCACCCCGAGCCAGCGAGCCACTCTTTATATATTCCGCCCCAACAGCAACAGCTAAATCAGCAATAAAATCATCAGTGGTTTCACCACTACGATGAGAAATCATTATTTTATAACTATTCTCTTGGGCTAGTTTAATACATTCTATGGTTTCAGTTACTGTACCTACTTGGTTTAATTTAATTAAAATAGCATTAGCAACTTTTTTTTCTATCCCCTGACGTAGCCGTTCTACTTGAGTGACAAACAAATCATCACCAATTAAAAGAAGCTTGCTACCTAATTCATTAGTTAATATCTGCCAGTTATCCCAATCATCTTCTGCCAGTCCGTCTTCAATAGAAACTAGCGGATATTTAAGGGTCCATTCTTTATATTTGTTAATCAAATCAGAGGCTGTAAACTGCCATTGGTCAAGTTTAAAAATATATCGCCCGCTGGCCTCATCATAAAGCTCAGAAGAACCAACATCTAACCCTAAACCCACTTGCTCTTGAGGTGCATAACCCGCCATCTCAATAGCTTTAATAATTAAATCCATTACTGCTTCGCTATTAACTACATTGGGCGCATAACCACCTTCATTTCCTAGGTCAGTATCTAGACCGTTATCCTTTAACAACCGACCTAAGGCTTGGAAAACTTCTGAGCCTAGTCTAATTTTTTCAGCAATAGAGCTATTTATTAAGGGCATAATCATAAATTCTTGGAAGTCAACATTGGTATCAGCATGCTTGCCCCCATTAAAAATATTAAAACTCGGAGTTGGCAGACGATAATTATTCGTAGGAAAACCATAGCTACTAGCTAAGTAAGCATAAAGTTCCTGGCCCGTGGCCAGTGCTCCGGCCCTGGCACAGGCCATAGATATAGCTAAAATAGCATTGGCTCCCAACCTTTCTTTATTGGCTGTACCATCTAATTCCAACATCAGCTGATCAATCTTAGAAAGCTCAGTAATATCTTCCCCGATAATTTTTGGCCCTATAACTTCTGAGATATTAGCTACAGCCCTAAGTACGCCTTTGCCGCCATAACGTTGTGGGTCGCCATCTCTTAGCTCATGAGCCTCATGAACTCCAGTTGAAGCCCCCGATGGCACGCTAGCCTTAGCTATTAAACCATTATCTAAAATAATCTTAGCCTCGACGGTTGGATTACCGCGCGAATCTAAAATTTCACGAGCTGTCACTTGAATAATCTTGGCCATAATAAAGAATTAATAAACAATCTTATCTAAACCAGGCATTGGTTCGCCGCCCAAAAAAGCCAGCATTGCTCCACCGCCCGTTGAAACCCAATCTACATAATTAACCATTTTTGTCATCTCTAAAGCTGCCACAGTCTCACCTCCACCAACTATACCGAAAGCCTGACCACGCGAACGCCAGGCAATTTCTCGCCCTATAAACAAAGTACCATGCTGGTAATGATCTTCTTCAAATTTACCCATCGGCCCATTCCAAACTAGCGTCTTAGCCAACTTAATTACCCGGCTACATTCTTGAATGGTAGCTGGACCTATATCTAAAATAATGTCATCATCCTCTACTTTATTAACCGAACGGACTGCTGGATGTCCTTGACTTTTAACAATAACATCTGATGGTAGTATTAATTTATCTTTTAATTCATCCATAAGCTCACCCGATAAGGCAATACTATTTTCATCTACTAAAGATTTACCAATATTATAACCCTGAGCAGCAAAAAAATTATTGGCCAACGCCCCACCTAAAAGAATTTTATGAGCTTTCTTACCAAGATTACGCAGAAAATTCACCTTAGTACCAATCTTAGATCCACCAATTATAACAATAAGCGGCTGGTCTGGATTTAAGGCCCGTGATAAATTAACAACTTCTTGCTCTAACAAATAGCCAGCAAAACTTGGCAAAAAATCTTTAATCGCCGCGACCGACGCCTGTTGCCGATGACTAACCGCAAAAGCATCGTTGACATAAAAATCAGCCAAACTAGCTAAGTCCTGAGCTAAGTGTAAATCGTTAGTTAACTCTCCTGGCCAAAAACGTAAGTTCTCTAGCATAAATAACCGACTAGACGATTTCTCTAGCTGCCGTTTAATAGTTGTAAAATTTTGACTTGTAATAAATTCTATGGGTTCAGATAACAATTCACTTAAATAAGTCGCGATTAACTTCACAGATAACTTCTCTAATGCTCCCGGAATTAATTGACCATTAACTATTGGCTCACCTAAATGAGTCGCCAGAATCAACTTAAAGTCGCGCTCTAATAATTGCTGAATAGAATGGCAAGACATCCTAATTTTGTAATCCTCTCTAATTTTCCCCTCGTCTAACGGCACATTAAGATCTAAACGCAAAAAGACTTTGCGCCCCTCCCCCTGGGGTAAATTAGCAATTGTGTTTATTGACATATAATCCACTAAAATTGACAAGTTAATTGATAATTTTGCCCAGCCCGCTGGACAACTAGACTAGCTCGGCTACGTGGCCGATAATGTTGTAAAATTTCATTAATTGACACCTCAGTATCAAGATTAATTTCATCAATACTTAATAAAATATCGCCAACTTTTACCCCAGCTTTATCTGCTGGACTATCTTTCATTACTTGATCAATTAATAGGCCATACTGATTACTTAATGATAACTGATTCAAGTCTATATAATCTACACCTAAACTAACTCGCTGAAAAGTATTATCACTTAATAAACTTGTAAAACCTGATTTAATATAATTCACCGGTACAAATTCATCTTCTTTGTTCACTATGCCAAATAATTCACCCTTACCTGTAAATAAAGCAGAGTGCGGCCAAGTAGTAGAAAATTGCCAGCGCTGTCTTAAACTATCACTATTAACAATGAGTGACTCTTCTTGATTATAATTATTTTTCTCTAGCCAGGCGGCTTGAAAGCCACCCCGGCCGTCTAAATTATAAAATAATTGGCCTGGTCGATGCCAACTATTTTCCCCCAATTTAAGGGGCGTTAAATTATTAACTCCCTTTAGATGATAAAAAACAAGACCAGTTAAAGGATCGGCGGATTTCTTATCAATAGAATATATCTTATGGTCATTAGATACTACTACAAGGTCTAGCCAGTCAGCTAAATCATAAGACGATACCAACCAACCATCGCTAGTAACCACCCAGGCGGTCGCTAATGGCTTGTCTAAATTAAATAACTTGTCTGTTTTACCACCGATAGTAACTGATACTCCATCTTGAGGTCTAAAAATTTTAACTGAACTCTCCGACAATAGTGGCCACAGACTGGCAGCTTCATTATAATCTATGGCGACTGCGTGTTTTAAATCAGTTAGTTTATTAGTGGTCATCGGCAACCCCCCGATATTTTGCCCGGATAAAGCGGCTGAGGCCAATAAATCAGCTTGCCCTAAAGTAAAAAAATACTTAAACCAAATTAAACTTAAAACTAAATTAACCAGGATGGCCAAAAGCCACCACCAAAAATCAGAAGAAAACTTTTTTTTGTGAATAGTTTTAAATTTCATAAATATATTTAAATTAAAACCATTTAGCAGTCCCTATAACTAATATGAGACCTAGCGCTAAAGTGGCCATCTGGTAACGCAATCTCTTCTTAGTATTTATTTTTAATATACTATCGCGGCTTAACTGTCCAAAAACATAATAAGCCAATAGCAATAAATAGGCTAGGACAAAATTAGAACTTGGCAGAAAATAAACTGCCATAAATAATTGACCAAGAATTAACCATGCCGCTGTTATGAGGGGCCAATGAGTAATAAAATTAAGTCTGGAAGCATAATAATCGGCAACCAGCAAAAGACCTGAACACAAAAGCCATATCAACCACAGCCACCAGATGGACCAACCCAAAAAGGACTGCCAACCATAAAGAATGGCCGCCAGCAACCACACAGATAAAGCATTAATAATGTTAACTGTCCGCCACCACTGACCCAATGTTATCTCTTTAGCCATGGCTTCTTTTAGCGCCTGCCGCCAATACCACCAACCGCTCACCGCCGCTATAATAATAAACAATTGACGCATTAAAGAACTATTTATAATAGATAAAAAACCGCACCAAACTAAAAAATTAACAATAGGTATAAGCCATATTATTATTTTATCTAACCAACTATGGCTATTTAGGTTAAACCAGGCAATCACAAAAATCACCATAACCACCAAAAGTGGACACCAATAAATATAGTTAACTCGTAAGTTAATAATCTCTAAACTAGTCCATAATAATAAACCAATCAATAAAGGAATTCTTGTGGCAGCTGTCTTCATATTACTAATCTTTTTTATAATCAACGCCAATAAGAATCACCCGAATCACCACGCGTATACATTTTCGCCACTTCTGGAGTAATCTGACCACTTGCTAAAAGTTCTTCAATGGATCGATTCAAAGTAATCATACCATCCCGAGACGATGTTTGAATAATAGATGATATCTGCTCCGGCTTTTGGCTACGGAGCAAATTAGCAATGGCCGGTGTATTAAACATAATCTCACGAGCCGCTACTCGTCCGCCAGAAGCAGCTGGCAATAAACGTTGTGAAATAACTGCTCTAAGGCATAAAGATAATTTGGTAGCAATTTGACCCTGTTGGTAAGCTGGGAATGAACTGACAATCCTGGATAAAGATTCAGCTGCTGGCCCAGTATGTAAAGTAGAAAACACTAAATGACCGGTTTCGGCTGCCGTCAAGGCAGCATCAATAGTTTCATTATCTCGCATCTCACCAACCATAATTACATTTGGATCTTGACGTAACACGTACTTAAGGGCTACTGCAAAATCGTTAGCATCAATCCCAATTTCTCGCTGTTCAATAAGGCAATGATCATTTTCAAAAATATATTCAATGGGGTCTTCAATAGTAATAATTTTACCTTGTCGTTCCCGATTAATAATCCCCAGTAGGCTAGCTAGGGTTGTTGACTTGCCAGAACCACAAGGACCAACCACTAAAACAAAACCATCATTTAAAAAAGCTAAACGCTGTAATTGTTTATTTAAACCGATAGATTCCGGGCTGGGGATAACATCGGAAATTAATCGCGCTGTCAGTCCTAATACTCCCCGCTGGTAATGTAAATTAATACGAAAATGACCACCGCCAATTGTCTTGGAAATATCTAAATCTTTGTTGCCCTGTAATATCTCAATCAGCCGTTGATCTAATAATCCATAAATGGCCTCAGCAAGCTGTTGAGCATCAATTATATCATCATTTAATTTTACTAATTGCCCATCAATCCGTAAATAAGGAGCACCACCCCCGACTAAATGCACATCTGAAGCTTTCTTGACAATAGCCTGTTTAAAATAAAATTGTAAATCCATAATGAAACAATATTAATCTTAATATGTATAATATTATACCACGAGATACATTAGAAAACTATTATTTATAAAAAAGACTAAATTTACAGCCACAATATTTCTGACGATAAAGCCCATATTGCTTAGATAATTCAAGGGAGTGACGATAACCGTCATTTTCTTGAAAATTAGTAGGCAAATAATTAGCATCTACCGTCCTAG
>CAZLFO010000010.1:0-9820 GCA_964558835.1 uncultured Gammaproteobacteria bacterium | reverse complement strand
AAGCTTAAAATTTATTAACTATTGAATTATATGTATCAGTTTATTCCTAAAAGAAAAATTTGGTTGACTATCTCTGCTGTTTTGATAGCTTTGTCTATAGCGGCCGTTGCTTTCTGGGGTTTATCATTTGGTATTGATTTTACCGGCGGTAGCGTTTTAGAAGTGCGTTATTCGCAGAATCGTCCCAGCGTAACCGCCATTAATGAGAGTTTGTCTAGCTTAGGTTTACAGAATTTAATTGTCCAGCCAGTAGGGGATACTGATGTGAAACTTCGATTCCAGGAGGTAGATGAGGCTAAACATCAGGCTATTCTTGCTAAGCTACAAGAATTAGCGCCGGCAGGTGAAGGGCAAAGTTCTATGGAGGAGTTGCGGTATGATTCTGTCGGGCCAACAGTAGGTCGTGATTTACAGACCAGAGCCGTGACCTCAATTATTTTGTCTTTAATAGCTATTGTGATTTATATTGCCTGGGCCTTTCATAAGGTTTCTCAACCAGTGAGCTCCTGGAAATATGGGGTGTGCGCTATTTTAGCCTTGGTCCACGATGTTATTATTATAATTGGTTTTTTTGCTGTTATGGGACACTATTTTGGCTATCAGCTAGATATTACTTCTATTGCTGTTATTTTGACGGTGTTAGGCTATAGTGTCAATGATACTATTGTTGTTTTTGACCGCACTCGAGAAAATTTATTTCGTCTCCGGCAGGGCTTTGCCGAAACGGTTAATATTAGCTTAAATCAAACATTAACTCGTTCCCTATATACTTCTTTTACTACCATTCTGGCTTTGATGGCTATTGTTATTTTTGGTGGTTCATCAATTCGTGATTTTGCCTTAGCCCTAACTGTCGGTGTCTTTTTTGGTACTTATAGTTCCATCTTTGTTGCCTCGCCTCTTTTGGTAATCTGGAATAATTTACATAATCGTAAAAAAGCTTAATTTTTATATTATTATCTATGCGCCAAAGCCAGCTTTTTACCCACAGCTTGAAGGAGCTCCCTAAAGATGAATCCAGTTTTAATGCTCAAACTTTAATGCGGGCCGGATTTATAGAGAAAATTTCGGCTGGAGTTTATGCTTATTTACCTTTAGGTTTGAGGGTATTTCAAAAACTGAAGGCCATTATTCGTCAAGAGATGGCTAATTTAGGGGCGCAGGAAGTAGAGCTTCCCAGTTTAACGCCGGAAGAACCATGGCAGCAAACTGGTCGACTAGCGACTTTTGATGTCCTATTTAAAACCGTAGGTGGTGACAAGAAACAATATGTATTAGCGCCAACTCATGAGGAAATAATTACTCCGCTAGTTAAAAAATTCGTTCAATCTTATCGTGATTTACCACTAGGAGTTTACCAAATTAAGACTAAATTTCGCAATGAATTACGAGTAAAATCAGGTTTACTCCGAGGTCGTGAGTTTACCATGAAAGACCTTTATTCTTTTCATTTAAATCAGGAAGATTTGAATGCCTATTATTTATTAGTGCAGAAGGCCTATTTTCAAATTTTTAAACGTTGTGGTCTACTAGAAAAAACTTATTTAACTTTTGCCTCGGGCGGAGCGTTTAGCCAATATTCTCACGAATTTCAAACCGTGACTGAGGCCGGTGAAGATACTATTTTTATTTGTGAAGATTGTAATCTAGCCATTAATAAAGAAATTATTAAGGAACAGCCAGTTTGTCCTAATTGTGGGCGTCAGGATTTACTGGAACGGCGAGCTATTGAGATTGCCAATATTTTTAAGTTAGGTGTAAAGTTTAGTAAGGCCTTTGATTTTACCGTAACGGATGCTGAAGGTAAACGTCAGCCGGTTATCATGGGTTGTTATGGTTTGGGACTAGATAGGATAATGGGGGCGATTGTGGAAATTAATCATGATAACCATGGTTTAATCTGGCCAGCTGAGGTGGCACCATTTAAGGCGCATTTATTAGACATAACTACTGAAGCTAAAGGTCATCATCAGGCACAGATTTTTTATGAAACTTTACTAAAATTAGGATTAGAGGTTTTATTTGATGACCGACTTCAAGTGCCGGCTGGCTCTAAGTTTGCCGATGCTGATTTAATTGGTTGTCCTTATCGCCTTGTAGTGAGTGACCGAACAATAGAACAAGAGAGTTTTGAAATTAAACGTCGGCGAGACACCGAAGGACGTTTAGTTAATTTTGATCAAGTAGATACTTACTTTAAGAGTAATTAAATATAATTCATGTTTCATAAGGTGAGACATAATAAGTTTATACATAATTTGGCTATTGATTTGGGGACTTGTAAAACCATGTTAAGCGAGCCGCAAAGTGGCTTATTTTTAAATGAGCCGACTATTGTAGCAGTTAATAAAAAAACTGATCAAATTTTAGCCGTCGGTGAGGAGGCGAAGGCCATGGTAGGTAAGAACCCCGCTTATATTGATATTGTAAAACCATTAGTAGATGGGGTGGTATCCGATTTTGAGGTAACCGAGAAATTACTGAAATATTTTATTGACCAAACACAAGAAAATAATTTCTTTTTAGCACCTAAGCCGGCAGTCATCATTGGTATTCCTTTAGATATTACTGAAGTGGAAAAAAAGGCAGTAGAAGATGCTGCAAAATCAGCGGGAGCACGGCAAGTTTTTCTTGTGGAAGAGCCAATGCTTTCAGCTATTGGGGCTCAACTGCCGATTATGGAAGCTACCGCCACTATGTTGGTTGATGTGGGGGGTGGTATTACTGAAATTGCCGTTTTGGCTTTGGGTGGCTGTGTTGCCTGGAAAACCCTAAGGTTAGCTGGCAATATTTTTGATAGTGAGATTATCCAATATATTAGAGAAGAATTTAATTTATTAATTGGCGAACAGTTAGCAGAAGAAATTAAAATTAAAATTGGTTCAGCCATTCCCAGATCCCAGCCGCTCACCATGGCTATCCGTGGCCGTGACCTTATAAATGGGTTGCCTAAAGAAATAGAAATTAGTGATGAATATATTCGTGAGGCTTTATCTCGGCCTGTGGGTCAAATTATTGATAATATTAAAGCAGCTCTTGAAATTACCCCGCCCGAATTAGTGGCCGATATTTATGAGCGGGGGATTATGCTTACTGGTGGTAGTGCCCTGCTAGCTGGCTTAGATCAAGCCATTGCTCGCGCTACTAAAATCGGTGTTCATATTGTTGACGACCCTATTAGCAGTGTAGTTCGTGGGGCAGCTCATCTGTTAAGTGATTCAGAATTACTGAATAAAATCGTCGTGCCTAGTTTAGCTGAATAATTTTTATGAGTCGGCCCAGATCTAAAAAATCTATCTGGTGGCTAGGGATAATTATTATTCTTATTATTATTGCTCATTTTTTGGGCTGGCTATCTAGGCCAGAAAATATTATTAGTCATGGTTTAGGGGCGATAATTGTTAATGTAGCTAAGGTGCCACAGAGTATTAGCGGTTGGTGGCAGAGTTGGCAACAGCGCCAAAGTTGCCAGGAGGACCTGCAACAAGCTAAAGATAAAATTAATGAAGTTAGTCTGTCCATGTTGCGCTATGCTAATTTAGCAGAGGAGAATCAAAAATTGCGCAATTTATTAAATTTTCAACAAGTAAGTGGTTTTAAGTTAGTGACAGCTAATATTGTTTATCGGGGACGGGTAGGCGGATTATTAGCGCCGGACCAAACTTTTATTATTGACAAAGGCAGCAGACATGGTCTGGCTCTTGACGATGTAGTTGTGGATGATCAGGGGGCGATAGTAGGTAAAATTGGTCAGCTTAAAGCTGATTCAGCTGAGGTATGGTTGACAACTAATAAAAATTGTCGTTTAGCCGTTACAGTAGGGGGTAGTGCTGAAACTATTGGTGTGACCCAAGGTGATTTAGGATTAACTATCCGAGTAGATTTAATTCCTCTGCAACTTAGTCTTTATCCCGGGCAGGAAATTATCTCTTCAGGCTTAGAGCCGACTGTGCCTAAAAATTTAGTAGTGGGAAAAATTTCTCAAATTATCAAGGCGGACAATGCTTTGTGGCAAAGTGCCGTTGTAGAGCCAGCGGTTAATTTTAGCCAATTAAATTTTGTTAGTGTTATTATACCGTGATTATGTCATGGTCTCGTGCGGTTAAATTATTATGGTTATTCATCGCGGTTATTCTTCAATTAGCCTTGATCAGCCAGTGGCCCAATACTTGGCCTCAGCCAGATTTAATTTTAATTACTCTTATTTTTTGGCTATTTGCAGTAGGATGGCCAGAGACAAAATGGTGGGTAGCCGGCACAGCAGTTATTTTGGGCGTTACTTCGTTTTACCCTTTGGCTTCCTATATAATATTATGGTTATTACTATTTTACTCTCTTTATTATTTACTGTTGAAGGTTTTTACTAATAAATCAATTTATTCTCTTATGTCCTTAATAGCTCTGGGTACGGTGGGACAATATTTAGGGCTTATGCTGTTAGGCCATAGTTGGTCGGCTCCTTTATGGTGGCTTATTTTGGGCAAGGAAATAATAGTGAATGAGTTGATAGCTGGGCTCTTTTATTATTTACTTCGTTGGTGGGATAAGCGGTTAGTGCCATTTTTTATGGTAAAAGGTAAATAATATGGTTAAAAAAGACAAACAATCTAATTTGTCTAGCCCGTTTGGTTTAGTGAGCCAGAAGAAACGACCGACTCATTTAACATCAGGACATAAAGAATGGACGGAAGAAGTTTTTTTAAATAATGCTAAAGCTGAAGAGACTATTAGCCATAATTTTAGTGCTCGTTTTGGCCTTATCTTTTTAAGGGTTTTATTATTAGCCGGCCTTATTCTATTAGCGAGAATAATATGGCTTCAGTTTTATCGGGGAGACTATTATTATAATTTAGCTGAAGGCAATCGGTTGCGCACGGAGCGTTTAGAGGCTAAGCGGGGGATTATCTATGATGTTCATCGTGAGCCATTAGTAAGCAATATGGCTAATTTTATAGTCTATATTACTCCTAATAATTTGCCGACTGAAACAGGGGCGCGTCAGACAGTGTTGACTCAGCTATCTCAAATTTTAGGAGAGTCATCTGTCGCTAGTCTAAAGGAAAAATTAGCGACTATTACACCTGGCTCAATAGAGTTTTACCAACCTCTAGTTATTAGTGATGATTTGACTCATGATGCAGTAGTACAACTTACTATTAAGCTTAATTCGTTGCCAGGAGTATCTTTAACTACTACTAATAAAAGATTGTATACTAATTTAAATAATTGGCTAGAGACTAGTAGCCCGGCAGTGAATTTAGATAGTTTAAGTCTTGTGGTGGGCTATACTGGTAAAATTAGTCCCACAGAACTAGAGACATCTCCCGAGCATGGTTATTCACCCCTGGATTATATAGGTAAGGTCGGGCTTGAGGCTTATTATGAAACTGATTTACGAGGCGTTAATGGTAGTAAACAAATTGAAGTTGATGCAATAGGCAACGAAAAGGCCATAATCAGTCAGCAAGATCCAATAGATGGTCGCCACCTAGTTTTAAATATTGATGCTCGTCTGCAAGCTAAATTAGAGGAAATTATGCGTCAGCATTTAGCGCGGATTGGTAAGCGTCGAGCCATAGCTATTGCCATGAATCCCCAGAATGGGGCTATATTGGCGATGGTTAATCAGCCTAGTTTTGATAGTAATGATTTTTCTTTAGGCATAAAACAGGCTGATTATGATGCCTTAAAAAATGATCCAGATGCTCCTTTACTTAATCGGGCCATAAGCGGTGAGTATCCATCAGGTTCAACAATTAAGCCCATTATTGCTGCTGCTGCTCTTGAAGAAAAAATTATTACCCCTACTACCAGTTTTTTAAGTAATGGTGGTCTTAGGGTTGGCCAGTGGTTTTTTCCTGATTGGAAAGCTGGTGGTCATGGTTGGACTAACGTCACTAAGGCTATTGCCGAATCAGTTAATACTTTTTTTTATTATATTGGCGGCGGTTATGAAGATTTTACTGGCTTAGGGGTGGAACGTCTTAGTCAGTATTTACGAGCTTTTGGTTTGGGTCAACCAACCAACATTGACTTGACGGGAGAAGCTTCAGGTGTGGTACCAACAGCCGAGTGGAAAGAACAATTTACTGGAGAGCCATGGTATATTGGTGATACTTATCATTTAGCTATCGGACAGGGTTATTTATTAGTTACTCCACTCCAAGTAGCTAATTATACCAGTGCTTTTGCTAATGGGGGGAAAATTTATCAACCGCAAGTAGTTCAAAAGATCTTAAATAATGATGGCTCAGTGTATGAAATTAAAGAGCCAAAAATTCTAGCTGAAAATATAGTTAGTCCCGGGAACATAGATATTATTAAACAGGCCATGAGACAGACTGTTGTGTCTGGCAGTGCTCAAAGCTTGCAATCACTGCCAGTCGCGGTTGCTGGTAAGACCGGTACAGCTCAATTTGATAGCCGTAAACCATCGCATTCTTGGTTTACTGGTTTTGCTCCTTTTGATAACCCTCAAATGGTTTTAACCGTTTTAGTTGAAGAAGGGGGAGAAAGCACTGATTCGGCTGTGCCGATTGTTAAAGATTTTTGGCAATGGTATTTTTCCACTCTTGACACCCACGGGGGGTAAGGTATAATGAAATAGTTAATAAATTTAATATTTTTCTATGACTACTAATAATCCTCTAAGCGGTAGTCGCACTCCTGAACAGCGGTTAAATATTATCATTGGTCAGCTTAATGGCTTAAAAAAAACCATCAGTCAAGCTGATTATGATTGTTCAGCCCTTATTACCCAAATTAAAGCTGTGAAAGCTGGCCTAGATGCAGTATTAGAGAAAATATTGGAAGAGCAATTAGACCGTTGTTTGAAGGCTACTAAAGCTAGACCAGAGGTTAAAAAAATTTTTAATCAGGTTATTCGTTAACTATATAACATATGTCTCAAATTTTAGAATTAACGCCGGCTAATTTTGCTGCTGAGGTTTTAAATAGCAAGATGCCAGTGTTAGTAGATTTCTGGGCTCCGTGGTGCGGCCCTTGTCAAATGATGGCTTCTATTTTAGAAAATTTGGCGCAAGAGCTAGGTGACCAAATAAAAATTGCCAAAGTCAATGTTGATGACCCAGAAAATCAATCATTAGCCGTGGAGTATCAAATTCAAAGCATACCTAACATGAAACTATTTAAAAATGGTGAAGAAATTGCCAGTTTTATTGGAGTTCATCATCAGGCGAGCTTGCGCCAAGATATTTTAGATAAATTATCTTAGACTATGGAGGCAGGAGTGAGTGACTTAATAATTGTTGGTGCTGGGCCAGCTGGTTTAACGGCTTCAATTTATGCTAGCCGTTATAGAATAGGGCATCAAGTTCTTGGTCTTTTATCCGGCGGGGCAATGACTGAGGCTTATAAAATTTGTAATTTTCCTAGTGAAGTAAGTATTAGCGGCTGGGAGTTGGCTCAAAAAATAGAAAATAACGCCCGACAATTAGGAGGGAAAATAGAGGCTGGTGAGGTTATTAAAATTAGTGGTTGTTATCCTAATTTTCAGCTTGAATTGGCTGATGGCCGTAAATTAATGTCTAAAACAATTTTACTGGCCTCAGGTGCCAAACGTCGGCACTTAGGATTACCCAATGAGGATAAATTTTTAGGCCATGGTCTAGCCTATTGCGCTACTTGCGATGGACCATTTTTTAAGGATAAAGTAGTTGGTGTAGTGGGAGGGGGTAATTGCGCGGCCACTGCCGTTATTTTTTTGTCTACTATAGCTACTCAGGTTTTGTGGTTTTATTTAGGTAGTGAACCTAATGCTGTTGAACCGGGCTGGTTGGAAGAGATTAGAAAACAGAGTAATATTAAACTTATGGCCAGAAGTGAAATCAAGGGCTTGTCAGGAGATAATCATTTAACTGGCGTGGTAGTAAATAGAGACAACGAAACCGAAACTATTAATTTAGAAGGTTTATTTGTGGAAATTGGTAGCGAGCCAAATAGTGAGCTTCTACAACCGCTAGGGGGTATAGTCAGTGAAGGGGGCTATATTGTGGTAGATAAAACTCAGGCAACTACTATTCCAGGTATCTGGGCAGCTGGTGATGTTACTACGTCTTCTAATGGACTAAGACAAATTATCACTGCTTGTAGTGAGGGAGCTATAGCAGCAGATAGTATTTTTAGATTTTTGAAACAGCAAGCTTAGTTTATTTTTTTATTTATTCTTATATCATTTTATAATGCCTCCTTATTGGGGGTATTTTGGTTATTGACAAATAGCCAAGACTATGTTAATTTAACACATCCATTATTTTTTTTAAGAAGATAAACATAAATAAATGGTTTATTCTTGGTGGTCAATAATTAAAAAATATCAATCAATTATTTGGTGGTGGCTAGTTGGTCTTTTGGCGGCTGCTGCTTTATTTAGTTTTACCCAGCCGCTTAAATATTTAGCCAAAAGTCAATTATTGGTTGTGCCTGATTATAATCAGGTAAGTGATCCTTACCAGATTTCTCGCACTAACGAATATTTAAGCACTTTACTTTCTCAGGTAGTTTATTCTAGCTCTTTTTTTGAGACAGCAATCAAGCCAGAATATCATATTGATACAGCCTATTTTGGTGATACCTTGAAGAAACGTTTGTCTACTTGGCGGAAAACTATTGATGTTAGGCCAGTTCAAGATTATGGGATTATTAGTGTTAAGGTTTATCATCCAGATAAAGATCAGGCAGATAAAATAGTGCGCGCCATTAATTATAGTCTAGTTACTAATGGTAGTTATTATCATGGCCTGGGTGATAAAGTTACTATTAAAGTGATAGATGAACCGGTAGTTTCTAACTGGCCAGTTAAGCCCAATTTACCACTTAATTTTAGTATAGCTATCCTCTTGGGTATTGTTGTGGGTTTAATTCATATTTATATTCTTAGTGCTAGTCAACCGCAAACTTATACCGAAGTAGCCCTAGATTGGCCTAGTTCAGAAGCTGTTAAAGATATGGCCAGAGAGCCAGTTAGTATAACCAGTGAGGGTAGGGCTAATCAGGGAGACAATGATTCAGGTGAGCCACACATTAGTCTGGATAACTTAATCCAAGTTCCATTAGCAGCTGAGGTAAATATAAACGATGACAGTCAGGATATTACTGAGCAATTATTGCACGGTGGCAATATTGACAATATTTTTACTAGTTAGGTTTTTCAGTGGGACAATCTTTGGCCCATTGGAGAACCGCAATTAGCGGCGTACTTTAACAATTTAATAATAGCCCCAAAGGGGCGAAGGAGAAGAAATGAAAAAAATTCTGTTGTTGTGTATTGCCCTTCTAGGGGCAATCTGTCTTGGCGGTATCACATATAACGTGAAATTGGGCGATACCCTGGAAAGTATTGCTCAGGCTCACGGCATCCCTGTGGAAGATTTAGCTGAAATAAATAATATTGACCCGCCCGATTATATCATTTGGGTGGGGAAGCAGCTGGAGATTCCCGAGATAAGCCAGCAGCCCCAACAATTAAAGGTTGCTGATACTGGTCAAGGGACTGAAGCGTTATTACCCCGGGCAATGGGCCAAAATTCCCAACAAAGGCATCAAGCTTTTGTCTGGGACAAGAAGCCCTTTATTTCAGGAGGCGTCGGCCGTTTTAACAATAGTTCGGCCGACGGGTACTATCGGTATGCCAACATCAAATGGCAGCCGATTAGTTTGTCAAATCTTCTGTCGTTGGGGGCCTGGGGTGAAATCGGTGATGATTTCTGCCAGGCTCAGGACTGGTCGCAGTCTGCTCTATCCTCTAAGGGAGGACTAGCGCTGGATTATTATAATCCAGGTCGCTGGTTTGATTGCTGGT
>CAZLFO010000009.1:0-10681 GCA_964558835.1 uncultured Gammaproteobacteria bacterium | reverse complement strand
AGATTTTGCCGGATTTGTTAAAATAATTGATGATTTAGGCGGCATTGAAGTTGAAGTGGACAATACTTTAGATGATTATAGCTACCCCATCATGGGGGAAGAAGAAAATCCTGATTATTATAGTCGCTTTGAACACTTACATATTGATGCCGGCCGGCAGACTATGGATGGAGAATTAGCCCTAAAATATGCTCGCTCGCGTCACGGCGTCGGGGCTGAAGGTTCAGATTTTGCCCGCTCTAAACGGCAACAAAAAATATTAATGGCTATTAAAGAAAAACTTTTTGATGCCAATAATCTATTTAGGCCTAAACTAATTATGAATATTATTAGTGATGCCGAAAATCATGTTAGTACTAATCTAACTCCGGAAGAATTAGTAAGCGCCTGGCAATTAGCTAAAGACATGAAAGCAGAAAATATCATTAACCTTAATCTGGATAACGGCCCAACTGGCTTGCTCTATGATCAAAAAGGCGCCGACGGGGCCTATCTTTTAGTGCCTAGGGCCGGCGATTTTAGAGAAATTATTGCCCAATTTAATGCGGCTCTTTTAGAGTCGCCAGCCGAGGAAACTATTGTTAGCCCTACCACAGATAGTAATATTAGTGAATCATCAGAAATTATTGCTACTAGCCCTGCTCCTGCTATTAATCCAGCCGACCTGCCAGCTAAAGCTAATGCCAGACTAGATATCCGCAACAGCACAGCCATTAATGGACTAGCCGCCAGTACCAGAACTAAATTACAAAAATATGGTTTTACCGTAGTTAATGTTAGTAATACCAGCCACAAAAATCTCTCAACAACTACTATTTATGACCTAACTTATGGCGCTAAGCCAGATGATTTGGCTCTACTGCAATACCAAACTAAGGCAGTAGTAGCGCAGGATATCCCTGACTGGCTAGCCGCCGAAACTACTGAGCTCCTTAAAGATCAACCAGATATGACCCAGCCAGATTTTATCCTTATTTTAGGCAACAATTATTCTGAATAATAATATGCCGACCATTAAGCCCAGTCCAGTAATTATCTTTGGCCGCACCAATGTTGGCAAATCCAGCTTATTTAATCGTTTAATCGGCACCTCCCAGGCTTTAGTTTCACCCATTGATCACACTACCCGCGACGCCAACCATAAAGTAATTAACTGGAATCATTGCTATCTAGAACTCATAGATACTGCCGGTCTAAATGAACTCACCTATTTAACTATGGGCCACAAAAAAGCCCATAAACTCCGGGGTTTGCCAGAAAAGATGCAGTATCAGACTGGTCAGCTACTCCAAACAGCCGCTGTCGTTCTTTTTGTAGTAGACGCTCGTGCTGGCCTATTACCAGGGGACCGGGAATTAGCCCGAGCCTGCCAAAAAATTTTATCTCCTGATATTCCGATTCTCCTGGTAGCTAATAAAACAGAAAATCCTCGCTATCTTAGTGAATTAACTGAGTTTTATACTCTAGGCTGGGGCGATCCCTGGCCAGTTAGCGCCTTAACCGGGCAAGGAACGGGTGATTTATTAGACGAGGTTGTCCAGCAAGTCAAGAAACAAAAATCACGTTCAACTAATAAAATAGGGACCAGCCCTAATTTAACCACTACACCAGACTATCGGGTGGCTATTATGGGCAAAACCAATGTGGGCAAATCCAGCTTGCTTAATAGTCTAAGCGGCTACGAAAGAGTGCTTATTAGCTCTCAGCCCCACACTACCCGCGAACCGCAAAGCACCATTATTAAATACCAAGAAAAGGTTATTGAACTTATAGATACTGCTGGCCTAAGCCGCCGCCAACCTAAAGCTAAAAATAGCTTAGAAAAAAGGGGGATGACTAAAAGTCTAAAACAGCTCAATGAAGCCGATATAGCTCTGCTAGTTATAGACATTAGCCAGCCCATTACTCATAAAGAGGCCAGCCTGGCCGAGGAAATTATTGATCGTAAAAAAAGCTTAATTATTGTTGCTAATAAATGGGATAAAGTACCTCAGCGCGATACTAAAAAGTTTACTGCCCTTATCTATGACAAACTGCCATTTATTAAATTTGCGCCAATTGTTTTTGTATCAGCTAAAACTGGAGCTAAAGTCCAAGATATCTTAGACTTAATTATTGAAGTGGGCCAACAACGTTCTACTAAATTAAGTCCTAGCCAGCTTAATCATCTGCTCAGCCGCCTTGTCAAAAAGCATCTCCCGGCTCAAGGCCAGGGTCTCAGACACCCCCATATTTATAGCCTCATCCAAACTGAAGCTGGACCACCCCGCTTTACGGCTACTATTGGCCCTAAAGATAATCTCCATTTTTCTTATGTCCGTTATATCCAAAATACGATCCGCCAAAGTTATGGTTTTCTAGGTACCCCGATTAATGTCCATATCGCCCGTGGCCGTTCCGCTAGACCTCCTAAAGATATTATCCAATAATATGGAAAAAATTATTGTCGGTCTTGGCAATCCCGGCCGTAAATATCTCTACACTCGCCATAATGCCGGCTGGCTGATCCTTGACCGGCTAATACAAGAATTGCTGCAAGGCCAAGCAAAATGGCACAGTAAATCGCGGCTATTATCCCAAACCATAACGCTAGGCAATAATCTGCTAGTTAAGCCCCAAACTATGATGAATAATTCCGGCCAGGCAGTTAAAGCTCTTGTTAATTACTATGGCTTAACCCCCGATGACCTAAAAGATAGATTATTAATTATCCATGATGAGCTAGATTTACCCCTAGGACAGACTCGGTGGTCACAAGACAGCCGTTCAGCTGGCCATAAAGGCGTGCAATCAATTATTGACTGCCTAGAGACACAAAACTTTAATCGCTGGCGGATTGGAATTAAACCACCTCAATCCCTTGACCCTGACAAGACCATAGATTACGTCCTTAGTAATTTTTCCAATAGTGAACTTAAAAAGCTCCAAACATTGAGTTTGGAGCCTATCTATCATTTCTTAGAAAACGATATTAACCACTAAAGATCAATAGTTAATTTGCATTTTCTCGCGGACATCCTCCATAGTCTCACGAGCCCGCTGACGTGCCTTAGCCGTGCCATCACGGACAATATCTCTAACTTTGGGCAGATTATTAGCATAAGACCTGCGTCGTTCCTGAAATGGCGCTAAATAAGCGGCTAAACTTTTAGCTAGACAGCTTTTGCAGTCCACACAGCCTAATCTTCCAGCCTGACATTCCTTAGCTATATCTTTAGCCTGGGAACTATTAAAAATCTTCTGGTAGCTATATACCGGGCAGATGCGGGGATGCCCTGGGTCATGACGACGAATTTTTTGCGGATCAGTGACAGCGGCTTTAATTTTTTTGTCAATTACTGCCGGCTCATCAGCAATATAAATAGCATTGCCCAAGCTTTTACTCATCTTAGCGCTGCCGTCTAAAGCTTTCAAACGAGGGATATCACTTAATATCGCTCGTGGCTCAGGAAATGTCTTGCCATAAATAGTATTAAACTTATGGGCAATTTCTCTAGCCTGCTCTAACATTGGTTCTTGGTCCTCGCCAACCGGCACCAATTCTGCCTTAAAGATTAAAATATCGGCAGCCTGGCTAATGGGATAACCCAAAAAACCATAGGTCACCCCGCCCTTAAAAACCGACTTCTTTTGTTCTATCTCACTTTTAACTGTGGGATTCCGTTCCAGACGGGCAAGAGTGACTAAATTACCAAAAAAAACCGTGAGTTCGGCAATCTCCGGCACTAGTGATTGAATAAAAATCGTGGAGATATTAGGATCAAGGCCAGCCGCTAAATTATCTAAAACTACCTCATAAACATTATCTCTAATGGTTGCTGGCTGCTTAAAATGATCTGTCAAGGCTTGAACATCAGCAATCTCAACGTAGGTTTCATGTTGAGTTTGCAGTTTAGCCCGATTAAGCAGTGAACCTAATAAATGGCCAATATGCAGACGGCCGGTGGGCCGGTCACCAGTTAAAATAATTGCCATAAAAATAAGAAAACATTAGTTATGAACTAAAAACTAAGTAGCCGCCAATTCTTTCTTTTCTTTATAATTTAATAAATCACGCAAGGCTACTGACAGAGCAGTAGTAATAGGGATAGCAATGGCTGCGCCCACTGCCCCGGCTAACCGGTAGCCAATCATTAAGACAATGATACAGACAATAGGATTAATGTCGGCTACCCGCTTCATAATTTGCGGTACTAAAATATTATTTTCTAATTGTTGGATAATAACATAAACAACAATAACCACTATAGCTAAATTGGGTGATTGCACTAAAGCAATTAGTACTGCGGGAACAGCCCCGAGAAATGGCCCCAAGTACGGAACAACCTCAGTAACGCCAGCTAGCAAGGCTAAAAGTAAGGGGTATTTAACCCCCAAAATAGAAAGACCTAGTAAAGTTAAGAGGAAAATAGCTAAACAAAGCAACAGCTGCCCCCTAAACCAATTACCAATCTGGAGTTGCATTCGGCTAACCAGATTAATGGCATAGGCCTGACTGCGGGCCGGGGTAATAGACCAAACAATTTTTTTTATCGCATTTTCTTCCACCACCAGATAGAAACTTAAAACTAAAATTAGAAAGACGGAAAATAAGCCATTAACTGCCCCATACACCGCGGTAATAAGCTGCATGGTCCAGCCGGAAATTGTAGTAGCTAAATTATCTAAATTGGTTTGGAAACTACTAGCCAGGCCGTACTGGCCCATAGTTTGCCGCATGCGGTCTAGAAAAGCCGAAATTTTAGAAACATAATAAGGCAGACTAGTAGCAAAATCCGTAGCTTCCTTAATAACAATTGGCACTAAAAAATAAAACATTAAAACCACTAACCCTAAAACTATAACATAAATTAGACTAATACTTAGAGCCCGAGGCCATTTGTGCCGCCCAAGATAATCTACTAAGGGGTCAAAAGCGTTAGCTAGAACCAAAGCTACAAACATGACCACTAAAATTTCCTTGATTAACAAAGCTAAATAGCAGACCAGTAAAATACCCACTACCTTGAGGATGGTAGAGGTAGTAATGTTAATACTAATGGGAGTATGGGCTTTGACAGGCATAAATAGCTAAAGTTCTTAATAATAAATAAATTACTGGCAACTAACTTGAGTTGATGTTTGTCTATAATATTCAATTGGGTTATCCTTACAACCACTTGTTGTATAATAAGACGCCCTCCAAGCTACATTTTGAGTAGTGCCACAACTACTAGTACTAAGAGCCACTGTAGAAGTACAACCATCGAGGTTAGACGGTAAGCCCTCACAACAACCTGCAGCTCCGGCCCGGACGGGATGAATAAAGTGCCAATCATAATCTCGGGCTAGTAAATCCTTAGGCCTAGATTGGGTAATGTCGCAACATCCTCCGACATCAAAACCTTCACAGGTCCGATAAAGATAGCCAGTACCCATCCTGCCAGGGCTACCATTACAAGTCTCATCAGCCGCTGGATCTAATTCAACTGTTCCATCACAATCCCAGTCATAGCTTGGCTGTCCTTGATGTATCTGATTGGCAAAGGTTGTAGTGCCATATATGGCTGTACCGGGCACTGCCAGAGGATTATTGTCATTACAATCATCAGCTCCAATTAAAACACTCCTTCGCTGATCACCTCCCCGCAGATTACTATCATCATAAAAAGATTGCTGATCTAGAGCAGTGGGCAGGGCATGAAAATCCTGGTCTACGTCCTGAGCATATAAATAGCTCTGCTTTAAATGAGAAGAATTATCAGCGGCCAAAATCAGTGCTCCTCCATCAAAATAAACACTATATCCAGGATTCCAAATAAAATCAATATTACCTGCTGATAAATTAAGATTCTTTCCAGAAACTATGGATACATCACCATTATCTACCCCGTCAACTGTATCAGCTGGCACAACACAGCCTTGAGTGGTGGTCTCTGTGCTCCAGCTACCGCCTAGGGGGATAAGGCATAAATCTGACCAGATCATAGACATTTTTTCTACATTGCCAGCGCTATCATAAGCGACAAAAGTGGTTAAATAATTTTCATTATGAGTATCTTTAACTACCCAGGAACCAGTCCACACTTCTTTTTCACCTTGAGCCGCACTAACTTTATCTCCATTTTTTCTAGCCAATTCTTGTTGGTATTCCTCTTTTCTGGCTTTGGCTAATTCTTGATCCGTCAAAATTTGTAAACTATTGTCTTGAGGATTAACAGTATAGGGATTAGGATAAGTATCTAAAATACTAATTAAGCCTTCCCGGGTTAACTCTACCTCATTGATGCCTTTATCGGTTTCAATTTCCGCCACCACTCGCTTAATACCATTAGGAGAGCTAACAACAATACGAAAATTTTGCGTATCACCCACATGGACATCTAAGGGCTTAATAGAACCTTCAATAAAACGAATAACCGAAGTAGCCGAACCACCACTGACCATAAACTCACTATTCTGAGATAATTTAATGGGTTTTTTTGCCCTAGCCACCGCATCATTGGTACTAATAGATGAAGCAGGGGGAATATTATCTATGTCTTTTGAGGGTTCAGTCAATACCGCTGGTTTACTAGAGCTAGGCTGAACACCCACCTCTAAAGGAACCTGTTCCTGGCCTAACCACTTAATAACTCCAATTAAGCCGCCACAAATAACAAGGCCTACAATTATAATATAAATAGAACGTTTCATAAAAAATGAAAAAATAATTATAGAAACATTATACCAAAAACAGCAATTAAAAGAAACATTGACAAAAAACTAAAAATGTGCCATACTATTTTTAAGTTCAGTACCTTAACAATTACATAAAAATAAAAAGGAGGTGTCCCATGAGGACCAAAATATTTTTCTTAGCCATTTTTTTAATGGCTGCCCTTGCCCTTATAGCTCAAGGTACGCCCCATGAAAAATGGTCAGCAATCCTTGATTTCTTTGATACACAGCCAGAGATGTGCTGTAATATTGCCGCGATAGATAGCAATATTTATCTAATTGTCCAAACTTTGGGAATTTATCCCTATCCTACTAAGTTGGCCCAAGTTACTAACACTGGCCAAGTAGTGTGGACCAGAGATTTACTGCCCCAGACTCAAGCATCTTTAAGTAAACAGTTGGGTGTCACTCCGGATAATAATCTGGTGGTGGCTAACGAAGGTATTGTCCATAAAATAAACCCACTAAACGGTGAGGATATTTGGACGCATGACTTAAGCAACTATGCTGCCAATTGGCAACTTTGTACTGCTAATCATCTCTTGTGCCTAGACATGAGCCATATCATTGCCCTAGACTATGCTAGCGGTGATTCTTTAGGCATTATCACTATCCCTGGCGGGTACTACAGTGTTGATAGTGACAACGTCAATATAATGTATATTGGCAAAACAGAAAGCCCTACCTACCCTTTTGCGTCCTCGGTTAACAAAATAGCAGTAAACACCAATTCTACTCCCTGGAGTTACCAAATATTATGGACAGCATCAATTATTGGATTAACACCAACAGTACTATTAGCTAATGGGGTAGTATATGAACTAAATCCAAGATTTAACTCAGATGGCGAATTCTTGAGTGTCAATTTAGATCAATTAGAGTTATTAGAAGGAGGGCGGATCTGGGTAAATTATGCTGACTATTCCATTTACCAACACTTAGAGGGGGCAGTAATTAATAACAATGGCGACATTATTCTCTACGGAGCTCACCGAGACAATCTTCAAGAAATGATGGTTTGCCATAGCTTTTCTGATGGAACTTTAGCCTGGTCTTTTAACCCGCCCCCACCGGCAGGTTGCACATCGGGAACTTACAAGGATGCTGTTTGGCACAATGACCAGTTAATCTGTGTCAGCACCATAACGGCAGCCGCGCCAGATCAATTTCCTGATTATTTGAAGATATCAGCAGTATCTACTGTAACCGCTAATGATGATGCCGCTATTGTACCCTCAGTAAATAATATCTCCTGTTATCCTAATCCTTTTAGGGATAACACAACAATCAAATTTAAACAGATAGTTAATGGTCCAACCACCATTACTGTCTATAACATTAAAGGTCAACTGATTAAAACCTTGACCGACCAACCATTGCCTTCAGGTGAACATGATGTCACCTGGGATGGCAAGGATGATCAAGGAAGACCAGTTAGTCCTGGCCTTTATCTCTATAAAGTAAAATCAGGAACATTTTGCACCGGTGGCAAAATGATTCTGATGAAATAAAAAGTCATAACCGGTAGTTTAATAAACTGCCGGTTTTTTAGTTATCTTGGAATCTAAAATTGAACTAAGAAATTATTTACTTGAATAGTATATGAAACTAAATTAGTTTTAATAAATAACATTTTCCCTCTCACTAAGATAAATATAAATATAAATATTAAATCCATTTAATCGTCACTAGGGATAAGCTACAAAAAATAATATAATTCTAGCAAATTCGTGGAAAATATAATTACATTAAATTCAAAAAACAATTATTGTTTGTCTTGAAGGAGAAATTTATCTATATTAAGACCATCTATGCCATCGTGAGAATAATTAGTGAGGTCACTACTGTCAAAACGTGGGGCAGTTAGACGATAGGAAACCTCAACATTATTCTTCTTGCTATTATTGGGCCGGGCAAAAATAGTAATAGATTTAGTATCCCACTCCTTTTCATACCATACCTCTCCCGAAAAATTAGGAGTTAATAGACAACTTGTCTCATTAAAGTGTTGCTGATTATTAATGATATTAGTAACCCGACCAAATAACCACAAATCTGACCCTTCTGGAGATTGAAGAAAATCTAGCCTAGCCATAAATAAACCAGCTGAATTTTTGTCTAATGTTAACACCCCACTAGTTTCTTCCTTAATGCCAGTCATGCTAAGACCGTGGGTAGCATAGTGTTTACCGCCAATAGTGAAAATAGGATCAATATCATCAGTACTTATTTTATGAACATTTAATGTACTATTAGTATAATTGCCTATTGTCATTGTCATTCCAACGTTCTTTGGTCCTATCTGAATTGTATTGCTACCATTACCTTCGGTATTTGCACCAATGACAATTTCATTATAATCTGTAACAGCATGGGGCTGAGCATTATAACCTATAAATACATTCTTGGTTCCAGTAGTAAGAGAAGATCCGGCATGTCTACCAATGGCAACATTATAATCGCCAGTAGTATTATTACCAAGGGCAACATAGCCAAGGGCAACATTATAACCGCCAGTAGTATTATCACGAAGGGCAGAATTACCAAGGGCAACATTATAACCGCCAGTAGTATTAGCACCAAGGACAGAATCTCCAAGGGCAACATTATGAATGCCAGTAGTATTAGCACCAAGGGCCTCATAGCCAAGGGCAACATTATCATAGCCAGCAGTATTAGCACCAAGGGCCTCATAGCCAAGGGCAACATTATGAATGCCAGTAGTATTAGCACCAAGGGCAAAATTACCAAGGGCAACATTATAAATGCCAGTAGTATTAGCACCAAGGGCAAAATTACCAAGGGCAACATTATGAAAGCCAGTAGTATTAGCACCAAGGGCAAAATTACCAAGGGCAACATTATAACCGCCAGTAGTATTAGCACCAAGGACAGAATCTCCAATACCTATATCGTATGATGCATCCTCAGGTAAGATGGCATCTGCTCCCATAGTAAAATTCCCAGCATTTTCCCCAATAAAAAGATTATGCCCTGTAGTAGTCACAGGGCCATAGCCGCCGCCAGGGCTGTACCCATAATTAAAATTATGAATAAATGGCACTCCATCTTTATAAATTATCCCGTTTTGGTTACTATGAGTTGTGTTTGGCAGGCGGAAATTGCCACTTATTTCTAATTGCTGGTTAGGACTAGTAACGCCAATACCCACCTTACCATCACTGCCAACGCGCAGACGTTCTGTATTCTGAGTATACAAGGACAGAACACCATCACTAACCAATTTGAGACCAGTATCACTATCGCCAATTGCCAAAGGAATTGCCGGATTGTTAACACCAATACCAACATTACCGCCATGTAAAATAGTCATAGCTTGAGTACCACCAGAATTACCAACCAAAAATTTTAAGGCTGTATTAGTGGCAGTATTACCACTAGCAGCTGAATTAGCTTGGAGGGTTAAAGTTCCATTACTGCTAGTCCCCCCAATAATTATCTGCCCAGCCCCTCGGCCAGTAAGCAGAAGATATTGTGTATGGTCGTCGTTAGTAAGACCGGTTAATGATGAATGAGAATGGGAAGCTAAATCAGCAATACTAGAATTGGCCTTATTAATTTTAGCCCAGTCTATAGACGCCGATGAGCTTATATCAGCATTAACAATAGTGCCATCGGTAATCTGACCAGTACTAATTGTATTAACTTTTAAGCCGTTGCTAGAAGTGGATAAGGTAGTACCATCAAGCTCTAAGCTAAAAGTATGACCATCCAAAACAAGGCCATTCCCATCGGCAGTATAGGGGACTGGAGAAGCACACGTTAAACCAGAGGAGCCAATGCTTGTAACAAATCCTCCTCCTTTACAACTATCAGTAGGCATGTGACCCCAGTCTATTGTGCCTGATATATCCGTGGACAAAATTCCGTCTGCTGCTATAGTCCCCTGGCTGTTTACTACTAGTACTCTGCCTCTGAGCCCTCCCCCCCCCCATTTACTTAAAGTTAAATCTGAGTTTGA
>CAZLFO010000008.1:0-10797 GCA_964558835.1 uncultured Gammaproteobacteria bacterium | reverse complement strand
GTAATATGGCTGATGAACGACCAACCAAAGAACAGGAATTAATCCAGGAGGTAGCAGAGGAGACAACTGATTTAGCAGCTGAATCTATTGCTGAATTGCCGGATGATGTTAAGAAAAAATTAGAAAAAACCAAGACTGCTCGATTAACTGTAGCCAAGGGTAAACGTCGCCGTAAGGTTGAGCGGACTTTAGTTAAGGGCAATGTTTATATTAAATCTACATATAATAATACTATTGTAACTATTACTGATGAAAATGGTGATGTTGTTTCTTGGGCTAGCGCCGGACTGGCCGGCTTTAGGGGCCCTAAAAAATCTACGCCTTATGCAGCCCAGGTTATTACTAAGATCGCCGTAGATCGAGCTAAAGAGATGGGCTTAACCGATGTTCATGTTTTTGTTAAAGGTGTAGCCGCAGGTCGTGAAGCTGCAATTCGCGCCTTAAATGCTAATGGGTTAGTAGTTAATTCTATTAAAGATGTTACTCCGATACCACACAATGGTTGCCGTCCGCGTAAACCGCGACGTGTTTAATTAGAAAATTGTTTATGTCTAGATATTTAGGATCAGCTTGTAAATTGTGTCGTCGTGAAGGCACAAAATTAATGTTAAAAGGGGAGCGTTGCAGTTCTAGCAAATGCGCGTTAGCGCGCCGTAATTTTCCGCCAGGTTTCCATGGTCCGCAAGGCCGACCGCGTCAATCTGAATATAGCTTACAGTTACGGGAAAAACAGAAAGTAAAGCGGATGTACGGTTTATTAGAACAGCAATTTCATTTGACTTTTCTTAATGCTAAAAAACAGTCAGGTGATGCTGGTGAAAATTTATTACGTCTTTTAGAAATGCGTTTAGATAATGTAGTTTATCGGGCTGGTTTTGCTGATTCTCGAGCCAAGGCGCGGGAATTAGTTAGTCACGCTCATTTTACCGTTAATGGTCATCCAGTAGATATTCCTTCTTATCGCGTTAAGCCAGGTGATATTATTAAAGTTAAAGCTAGTCGGCGTCGTAACCAAATTTTTAATGGTTTAGGAGAACGTTTATTAAAAAGGAAATTTCAAGCTCCTGGCTGGTTATTTTTAGACCCTTCTGAATTAGAGGTAAAAGTCCTTCATGAGCCGAAAGAAGAGGATTTGGAGAAAAATATTAACACTCAGCTTATTGTTGAATTTTACGCTCGTTAATCTTTAGCTTAAAATATTATGGAAAAAATTGCTTTGCCACAAAAAATCTCAGTTTTACCTGGAAGTCAGCCCTATGAAGCTTTAATTACTGTTGAGCCGTTTTTCCCGGGTTATGGTACTACGATTGGCAATGCTTTACGTCGGGTGTTATTGTCTTCTTTACCAGGAGCGGCAGTGATTGGTGTAAAAATAGCCGGAGCGGACCATGAATTTATGGGGTTGCCAGGGATAGCTGAAGATGTTTTAACTATTATTTTGAATCTTAAAAAATTACGTCTGAAAATCTTTAGCCAAGAAGTTTGTAAACTTAGTTTAGAGGCTAGCGGGAAAAAGGTGGTTACGGCTGCTGATATTGTTCCTAATAGTCAGGTAGAAATTATTAATCCGGACTTAGTTCTGGCCCATTTAACCAGTAAAGATGCCGATTTAAGTATGGAGATTTTTGTCAGTGGCGGGCGAGGTTATGAAATGGTTGAAAATAGAGCTAAAGTTAAGAGGGAAGTTGGTTATATTGAAATTGATTCTATTTATACTCCGGTTCTCGCCGCTGGGCTATCGGTAGAAAATGTGCGGGTAGGTCAGATGGTTAATTGGGATAAATTAGTTTTAAGAATCGTAACCGATGGCACCATTACTTCGCGTCAGGCCTTAATTGATGCTAGTAAAATTTTAATTGATCAATTTGCAGCTATTATTGATTTAGCTGAAGCCGAACCGGAATTAGAGGGAGAATTAGCCGACAATCTGAAGGAGAATAATAATAAGACTAAGGCAACCGCTAAGAAGTCTAATAAAAGTGCAGCCGCTAAGAGTAAAACAACTAAAAAAAGTAAAGTTAAATAGTGTTAATAATTATGCGTCATAGAAATAAAGGAGTTATTTTAGGTCGAACCAAAGAACCGCGGGAGATGATGCTCCGTAATTTAGCGGCGAGTATTTTAATTCATAGCTTTGTTGTTACTACTAAAGCTAAAGCTAAAGCTGTTCAACCCCTAGTTGAGCATTTATTAACTATTGCCAAGGCTAATGATTTAACGGCGCGCCGTCGTCTTTTAGCTATTTTGCCTCAAGATGAGGCAGTGGTTAAGGCCTTAGAAATAGCTAAACGATACGAATCTAGAAACGGTGGTTATACTAGAATTATTAATTTAGGGCCACGCCAAGGTGATGGTGCTGAGCAGGCTCGTTTAGAATTAGTTTAATTTTTATTTATGGGACCAAGAGAAGTTTATACTATTGATGCCTCAGGCCAAGCAATCGGCCGCCTAGCTAGCCAAATTGCTATTTTATTGCGCGGTAAAAATAAAACTAGCTATAGACCTCATTTAGATGAAGGGGGTGTAGTTTATGTTAAAAATATCCGTGAGGCTGTTTTGACAGGTAAAAAATTAGCCCAGAAAAAATATTATCGTCATAGTGGTTATCCGGGCGGTCTAAAGGTTCAATCTTTGTCTCAAATACAGGCTGAGCATCCTGATGAGGTTCTAAGGCGGGCGGTAAAACAAATGTTGCCGGCTAATCGTTTACGCGATGATATGCTTAAACGCCTGATAATTAATTAGTTATATTATGATGGACGAATTAGATGACTTAGAATTTGCTGGTAGTCAAGATAAACTAGCCACTCCAACTATGGAGGAGGCTATGGATTATAGTACTACCCGAGATTTTACTGGTAAGTATTTAAGAACCGTAGGCAAACGTAAAACGGCTAGTGCTGAGGTGCGCCTTTATGATAAAGGTAGTGGGATTATTGTTGTCAATGGTCAGCCTTTAGCGGTTTATTTTCCATTATGGTCTGACCAGGCGATTGTGATTCAGCCCCTGCGACTTAGTGGCTTGCAGAAACAACTAGATTTTTCCATAGTAGTGAGGGGCGGAGGTAAAACTGGCCAAGCCCAGGCTATAGCACACGGTATAGCCCTAGGTTTATTGAATCTTAATCCAGACCTGAGAGCGGTGTTGCGGGCTAAAGGTTTAGTTACGCGAGATGCCCGCATTAAAGAACGGAAGAAACCAGGGCTAAAACGAGCTCGTCGTGCCCCACAATGGTCCAAACGTTAATTTTGTGTTTTCTTTGTACCTTACGATATTAGCAAAACACCAGCTCAGGCTGGTGTTTTTGTTAGGCTAATTTTTATGATGTTTATTGCTCGCCGTTGTTAAATGTTGTATAGTAAGTTATAGTAATTGCTAATTTATGCCAGCTCGAGTTACTAATATTGCTAAAAATACTTCTTATTTTACTGTAGCTTTAATTATCCAGAAGCTAATTTCTTTAACATATTTTACTCTCTACGCGCGAGTACTGGGGCCAGCTGATTTAGGCAAGTATTATTTAGCTATTTCTTTAACTAGTATTTTTTCTATTTTTATTGACATTGGCTTATCTAATGTTTTAACGAGAGAGGTAGCTAAACATCCTGACAGGGCTGGTAATTGGTTAGGCACGGTACTAGCTATTAAAATTCCTTTAGCCATTATTACCGCTTTAGCCGTTATTTTATTTGTTAATATTTTAGGTTACCCCCCCTTAACCAAGGAATTGGTGTATCTATCTATTATTGCCATGGTGCTGGACTCTTTTACTGTAACCATTTTTGCCTGCTCGCGGGGGTTTCATAATCTTAAATTTGAAAGTATTTCGTCGGTTATTGGGCAAAGCATTGTATTAGTGGTTAGTTTAGTTATTTTACATTATGGCGGCGGAGTACGGTGGCTAATGCTTTCTTTGATTTTGGCCAGTATTTTTAATTTTTGTTATTCTTTATTTATTTTATGGCACCATTGGCATTTAGCTATCCGGCCGCTATGGCATTGGCCTCGGCTTAAGAGGGTTATTCTATTAGCTGCGCCTTTTGCCGGTTATGGAATTTTTCAGCGAGCCTATATCTATTTAGATACCGTGCTGCTTTCTAAAATATCTGGCGATGTGGCTACGGGGATTTACCAAGTCCCTTTTAAGATTATTAATGCTTTGCAATTTTTGCCCATGGCTTTTATTGCCTCACTTTATCCGGCTCTAAGTCTTTATTGGCAGGAAAACCGGGAACAATTATCCATTACCTTTAATCGGGCGATGCATTATTCAGCGATTATTTCTTTGCCATTGGCTATTGGGGGTTGGCTGGTGGCTGAGCCGTTAGTAGCTATTTTTAGCGCTAGTTATACAGGGGCGGTGTGGCCACTGCGTCTTTGTCTTATGGCTGTGCCTTTTATGTTTTTAAGTTATCCGATTGGTTCTCTCCTTAATGCCTGCGATAAGCAGCGGGTTAATACTCGCAATATGTTCATTGTCCTTATTACTAGTATAATAATGAATTTGTTATTAATTCCCCCTTTGGGAGCAGTAGGGGCTAGCATTACCGTAGTAGTTACTAACGGTTTATTAGTAATTTTAGGGCTCATTAAGGCTAGGGCAATTACTCCTCATTTATGGCGCTGGTTTAAGCAGTTTGGTCAAACTATTCTT
This sequence comes from uncultured Gammaproteobacteria bacterium, assembly GCA_964558835.1. Taxonomy (GTDB): domain Bacteria; phylum Patescibacteriota; class Patescibacteriia; order Patescibacteriales; family Patescibacteriaceae; genus UBA1359. The sequence goes on along the minus strand of CAZLFO010000008.1, from coordinate 6,142 downwards.
GCGGCTTTACTAATGGGAGCGATAGTGTGGCTGTTGACGCCTCAGCTTAATGTTTTTTTGGTAATTATTATTGGCGGGCTGGTCTATGGTTTAGCTTTGCTTCTTACTGGGTCTCTTACCGTGGCTGATGTGCGAAGCGTTGTTCGGTCGTTTCGCCGTCGGCCGGTTATTAAGTAATATTTTTTTATGCGTTGTCTTTTAGTTACTGTAGAATATCCTCCGTTTTATGGGGGTGTTGCTAATTATTATGGTCACCTAGCCCAGGCCTGGCCGCCAGAAGATGAGATAGTAGTTATAGACAATAGAGAGGGGCAATTACAAGCTCCAAAAGGAAGATGGCCCTGGCGACGGTCGTTTACTACTTTGTGGCGCGCTCTCAGGCGGAGCCACTTTGATTTTATTTTAGTAGGCCAGATTTTACCGATAGGTACGGTGGTTTGGCTGTTATCCTTTATTTTACCTATTAAATATGGAGTTTTTCTTCATGGTATGGATTGGGGTGAAGCTGCGGCACGGCCTCGTAAATTATGGTTAGCTAAACGAATTTTAGGGCGTTCAGCTTTAGTGATCGCTGCCAATAGTTATACAGCCGAGTTAGTAAAACGCGCCCGGCCATCAGTCAGCCGTCGTGTTATTATTGTTAACCCCGGGATAGATAATACCCATCCTCCGGTGATTGCTCCTGATTATTTAGCTGATTTGCGCCAGCGTTATAATTTAGCTGGCTGCCCCATACTATTAACAGTAGGCCGAGTAGTGGAGCGTAAGGGAGTAGATAAAGTTTTAGAAGCTATGACTCAATTGTTGCCATACTACCCTAAATTACGCTATATTATAGTAGGCGATGGTCCTTATTTACAGACTTGTAGGGAGTTAGCTACGCACCTTGGACTCAGTGAGTCGGTGGTATTTATTACTAAAGCCGATGATGAGGAAAAAGCAGCCTGGTACCAGCTAGCTGATATTTTTATTATGGTTTCTCGGGTGAAGGGTAGTGACTTTGAAGGTTTTGGCATTGTTTACCTAGAGGCTAATCAGGCTGGTAAGCCAGTGATTGCCGGCCAAGGTGGCGGAGTGCGAGATGCAGTGGTTGATGGAGAAACTGGACTTATAGTGGATCCACAATCACCTGAGGCCATAGCCCAAGCGGTTCGTCGTCTATTAGATGATGAATCATTAAGACGGCGGCTCGGAGATGCGGGACGGGCTCGTCTCTCCCAATTTTTATGGTCCCGGCAGGCTCGTCTTTTAAGAGATAAAATTAAAGCAATATTATGATTTCGGTTATTATTCCAGTATACAATCAGGCTGATAAAATTGGCCGCTGCTTAGATAGTCTTTTGGCTCAGACTTATCGTGATTTTGAAATTATTATTGTTGATGACGGTTCTACTGATAATTTAGATGAAGTTCTTTTGGCTTATGAACTTAAATTACAGCAGGCTAAAATACCTTATAAAATAATTGTTCAAGAAAATAAGGGAGCTAATGCCGCCCGTAATCGTGGCTGGGCGGAGGCCCAAGGAGAATTTCTGCTTTTCAGTGATGCTGATATTTTCTGGCGAGCTGATGCTTTAGAAAAATTGGTAAATAGTCTAATTCATAATCCTCAAGCTAGTTATTGTTATTCTTCCTTTCGGTTAGGGCGGAAGAAGTTTCATTTATGGCCCTTTGATTCAGAACGTTTACGTCGTGAACCTTATATCCACACTTCAGCCTTAATTAGGCGGCAAGATTTTCCTGGCTTTGATAATAATATTAAACGTTTCCAGGATTGGGATTTATGGTTAACCATGCTTGAACAAGGTAAAGGGGGTTTGTTTTATGATGATTTTTTATTTACAGTAGCTGGTGGAGGACAGATAAGCAAATGGCTGCCGAGTTTTACTTATAAGCTTTTTCCTTTTTTACCGCAGGTTAAAAAGTATCAAGAGGCGGCAACTGTTATTAAGGTTAAACATCATTTGCCTTATGACCAAAAATAGATATTGGTTAGTTATAATTCTTGTAGTAATTGTGGCCCTTATTGGTGGGGTGTGGTGGGCTAGCCATCGTGGTCCTAGTTTTAAGGCTGACGGTGAGCTGGTATTACCTAATGGTAGTCGAGTTCAGATTGCTATTTTGACTACTAAAGCTGAGAAATATCGTGGCTTTAGCAAGATGCATCAGCCTTGTCCTGACTGCGGCTTATTATTTGTGTGGCCAGTTTTATCCCAGCCGACAATAGTAATGAGAGATATGCTTTTCCCCTTGGATTTAGTGTGGCTAAGGGATAAGCAGATTGTCCAGTTAACCTTAAATATTCAACCAGAGGCAGGGGAAGAATCGCAGCTTACTAAATATATGGCTAACGAGCCGGTTGATGCGGTTTTAGAAGTGCCAGCCAGTTTTGTGGGGCGCCATAATTTAAAAATTGGTCAATTTGTTGATTGGCATTAATAATAAAGTATTATGATTTTACCAGTAAATTGGACTAAGGTTCGTCATATTTGGGAGGTAATAGTTATAGTTGAATTATTGTCAGCTCTAACTTATTTTTATCCCTTGCTCGGCCCCTGGATTTTTATGTTAGCTATGGTAGCCAGTCTTTATCTAGCTATAGTGAGACTAGATTGGGCCATCTATGCTTTGCTTATTGACCTTATTATTGATTCTAAAGGCTATCTATTGTCATGTTCTTGGGGTGGTTTTCGTTTATCTTTACGTATTGGTCTTTGGCTTATTATTATGGCAGTGTGGTTCATTAAAGAATTGATTTCTATAAGCCAGCACCGTAAGTCATTAAACTTGGAGTGGCGCAAATGGAAATCTAGCGGGATAGTTATTTTTCTATTAATGTTGGCTTGGGGCATTATTAATGGTTTAATCCGAGGCAATAATTTAAGCAATCTCTTTTTTGATGCCAATGGTTGGTTATTTGTGTTAATTATTGGGCCGTTATTTTCTATTAAAAAATGGTCGTCTTCGGAGTGGCCGGCAGTGTTAACCGCTGGCGTTAGCTGGCTGATTGCTAAAACTAGTTTACTGCTTTATGCTTTTACTCATTTATCCTCGGTGTGGCAGTCTATAATTTATCGTTGGGTTAGGGATACGCAGGTAGGGGAAATTACTAGGATGTCGGCTCAGTTTTATCGGATTTTTTTTCAATCCCATATTTATTTATTAATTTTAGTAGTTATTGCCAGTTGGTTGTTGGCTAGTAAATTACCTCGCGACCGCTGGGAAAAGTGGGTTACTAAAGATGGCGGTTATTTATGGATTATTGGACTTGGTTTAGCCTTAATGCCAATTATTGTTGGCTCTTCTCGCACTTTTTGGCTGGCCCTGGGGGTGCTAATGCTTTTAATATTTATAGCCATTATCCGTCGCTATCATTGGCCTATAACTTGGCGTTGGTTGATAACTATGATTTTGGCTGGTCTCATTGCTTTGGCTAGTATTTTAATTATTGTTAATTTTCCTTGGCCTCGGCCCCAATTATCTTTTAAACCAGTGGATATTTTAGAAGAGCGGCTGGGCGATTTAGAAAATGAGGCTGGAGCCTCTTCTCGTTGGTCTCTGCTACCGGCTATGCTTCAAGGTATAGTCCGGGCGCCACTCTTGGGTCATGGGTTTGGAGCAACCATTACCTATGTTTCAGCCGATCCACGTGTTTTAGTTCAAAATCCTCAAGGTTCCTATACTACCTATGCTTTTGAGTGGGGCTGGCTAGACATAGTTTTTAAGTTTGGTTTAATTTTTGCTTTATGGTATTTAATTTGGCTGATTCGGCTTATAGGTCAAACCTGGAGACATGGTTTTAAGGGACAGGCCTGGGCCTTAGGTTTAAGTAGTTTAGTAGTGGTTCATTTTTTTAGTCCCTATCTTAATCATCCTTTGGGAATAATTTGGTTAGTCGGGGTAATTATTTGGCTTTCTAGCCATAAACATTATGAATCATTATGTTCTTGCTAGTTTATTAGCCTTTGTTTTGTCGGCCGCTTTAACTCCGTTGATTAAACGGTTAGCTTGGCGATGGCATATTGTTGACCAGCCAGATCAGGTTCGTAAATTGCAGACTAAGCCCGTGGCTCTATTAGGCGGGTGGGCTATTTTTATTGCCGCTAGTCTAGTCATGTGGCTGTTTCGTGATTATCTGGTGGCTGGTGATTTAACTTATAGCCATTGGCTTGGGGTATGGATTGGCGGTTTTATTTTAATGATTGGCGGCACCTTAGATGATTGTTATAATTTACGGCCTAGCGGACAATTACTATTTTCTATCGTCGCTATTTTAGCGGTTATTGCAGGGGGAGTGGGAATTAATAAGGTGACGGGCATTGGTGGAGAATTAATCTTTTTAAATAAATGGCAGATTAATTTATTTGAATGGCGCGGTATTAGGCGTCATTTTGTGGTGATAGCTGACTTATTTACTTTTACTTGGCTTTTGGCTTTAATGTACACTACTAAATTATTAGATGGTTTAGATGGTTTAGTAACTGGGTTAATTGGCATTGGCAGTATTATTATTGCTCTATTTACTTTAACGACTAAGTATTACCAGCCTGATATTGCCCTGGCGAGTTTAATTTTTGCCGCGGCTTGTGCTGGATTTTTGCTATATAATTGGTCGCCAGCTAAAATTTATTTAGGCGATGGAGGATCGCTGCTTCTTGGTTATTTCCTGGGAGTATTAGCTATTATCTCCGGAGGTAAAATTGCCATTGCTTTGTTAATTATGGGGATTCCTATGCTAGATGTAGTTTGGGTAGTAATTCGCCGTTTGCTTAGTGGTAAAAATCCCCTAAAGTCAGCTGACCGACAACATTTACATTACCGGTTATTGGGACTAGGCTGGGGGGTGCGGCGATCAGTACTAGCTTATTATTTTATAGCTTTAATTTTTGGCGTTAGCGCCTTATTTTTACAAAGTCAGGGTAAACGTTTGGCCTTGCTGCTTCTCTTTTTAGTTATGGCTATTATAGTGGTTTATTTTTCCCGCCTTGACAAGGCTAGAAAAAATCCGTAATATGAAAGAATACCTATAAATGAGGGTATTATTTTTATTATTGTAGAATAGATTATATGTCCAAATTGGCAATAATAGCTAGCGGTGGCAAGCAGTATACCGTTCATCCGGGCCAAATAATTAAGGTAGAGAAGCTATCTTTAGAGCCAGGGAGTGAAGTTAGTTTAGAGACTTTACTATTGGCTGATGAGGCTAGTGGAGAGGTCCAAGTAGGCCGGCCAAATTTAGATAATGGAGTAAAAGCTAAAGTTATTGAACATGGTCAGGCGCCGAAGGTTAGAGTAGTTAAATACAAAAATAAGACTCGTTACCGTAGAACCCTAGGCCATCGCCAAGCATTTACTAAGCTGGAAATTGCTGAATGGTAAAAACATAGAAAAACAGCCTATTTTTATAGGTTGTTTTTTATTTTAAGCTCTTGACTTATCTTTATAAAGATGTTAAATTTTTAGTGAACTTTATCTACAAAATTATACCTATGGCCAACCAGACTAATCAATCTGCTGATTCTCTTTTTACTACCACTGATTTTTCTTTATTTAAATTAGTAAAAAAATTATTACAAAAATTAAATCCTCGGGAGCGAGAGGTTTTAATTCGCCGTTTTGGTTTAAAGAATCCTAAGAAACAGACGCTAGAACAGATTGGATCAGGTTATGGCCTTACTAGAGAAAGGGTGCGGCAAATTGAAGCAGCTGGTCTTAAAAAATTACAGAAATTGCGGGACATGGAGAAGCAGCTTATTTTATTGCGTGATGCCCTAGATGATCTTTTAGCGGATAATGGTGGCTTGATGGATAAAAAATATTTAGAAAGTAGCTTTTTAGTTTTAAGCCATGAGAGCCTACAAGAATCTCAGCGGTTAATTTATCGTAATAATTTTGATTTTCTAGTTTCTAAAGTATTGGCCGATGATTTTGACCCCGTAACTTCTGATTTATTTAATGATGCTATTAAATTGAAATATCAGGCTATTGACCATTTAGAAAAATTAGCCCAGGAATTAGTGGAGCAGGTACGTCAGGCCAGGCGCCTTTTTTTGCTAGAAGATTTAATTAAATTAAGTTTTGAGCTGGATGTTTTTAAGGATAATGCTGATAAGCTAGTAAGCGCTAATAAGTTTGATTTAGC
>CAZLFO010000007.1:0-11194 GCA_964558835.1 uncultured Gammaproteobacteria bacterium | reverse complement strand
AAAGAAAAATTTTGTATAATATAAATATCTCATATAATTTAAACCATTATGTCTCAACACAAACATCAAGGCGGCTTTACCTTAATTGAGTTATTGGTAGTAATTTTTATTATTGCTATTGTTTCTACCCTTTCTTATGTGGCTTTAGAGGAGGCTAGGGCGAAGGGGCGAGACGCCAGGCGACTATCTGATGTCTATATGATTCGTCAGGCGCTGGAGTTATATAGAGATCGCGAAGGTAATTATCCTCTTGCTTTGCCAGAGTCTCAGCAATCGCTTTTAGGTCCATCCGGCAGGCTTTATTTATCACCTATGCCCAGTGATCCCAAAACCAGACAACCTTATCTATATAATTTATTAGATAATGGTGGTTATCAATTAATATTTAATTTAGAAAGAGATAACCTAGATTATCCAGCGGGAGAAAATATTTTAATTTCGCCTGGCGGGCATGAATAATACGAGCATGCTGCAGATTATTGTTGTTACTATTGGTCGTTGTAGAAATTCTGCCTGTGAGGCATTAGCAGCTAGTTATTTCTGTCGATTAAACAAATTAGCCAAAATTAAAATAGTGGAACTAGCAGGTGGACGATTTGCTAGTGGTCAAGCTTCGGTAGCTCGTTATAACGATAGTGTAAAAATAGCTAAATTTTTAGACCATTATCCCGGGGCTCATGTTTATTTATTAACTGAATTGGGCAAGGAGTTTAATTCTATGGAGTGGGCCAATATGTTGTGCCACTGGGACGAGGCTGGTCAATTAGTTGTCTTGGTAATTGGCGGTGCTCCTGGTTTAGATAATAATGTGTTAAAAATTAAAGACACCTTATCTTTATCTTTATTAACTTGGCCGCATGAATTAGCGCGGGTATTGTTGCTGGAGCAATTATATCGCGGTCTAACCATTAAGGCTCATAAAGATTATCATTATTAATTATGGAACAAGGTAAATATATTATCCATTATAGTCATAATGATCGCCAAAAGATTCCTGAACTGGAGTGTGTTAAGCGGTGGCTACCAATATATAATGAAGTTAATGGGGCCAATTATAATTGTTTGCGACCTAATTATTTTCAAAATGAAGTGGATGTTTATGTTTATCGGGAAGGAGAGTCCGGTAAGCCGTTACGTTTACAATTAACTAAAGCTAATTTTCAATCTTTAGCTAGAGCTATTAAACGTAAAGCTCAATTATATACCCCAGAACAGAAAGCTGATTTATTATTGCTTTTAGATTTTCACGACGACAAATCTCAAGATGCTGTAATGGCCTGGCAAAAGAAACATCTAGACCTGTTGGTGAATAGTGGTTTTAATGAGATTTGGCTAGTGGGTTATAATGGTTTAATAGTTAATTTATGGCCCGGTCTAGCTTAAAAGCGAAAATTATTAATAATTAAAACAAATTTATAACCCAATATCTCTGCTGCCTGTTGACACTGAGTCATGCGGTCAATAAAAATTTGAAAATAATTAATAGGTTCGACTTCTGCAGTGTCAATAGTGAGTTTTAAAATGATTTCTTTAGCCCTCTTTTTTATTAATAAATCATTGTCGGTAACCGCATAATTAACACGGTCATGGATATCTTCCTTGATTTTAGCGAGATCTTTCTGCCTTACTCGGCTTCGATGGACATCGGATTTATCGGCTAGAACTAAGACGGCGGCAATTTTATTATCTGTTTGTAAATGATTGCTGTCATGGTTAACAATAGCTTGCATAATAGTCACTAAATCAGTGGTTTGTTTTATTCGGGGTTGCATTATTTGGAAAAAAATTAGAGCTGACCAATAATGATGCATTTCGCGTCCCATAAAATTGCCTAAATCGTGGCAATAACCAGCAACAGCAGCCAATTCTTGTTCTTTGGGAGTTAGCCCTAGTTGTCTGGCTAATTTTTTAGATCTATCGGCGACAATAGTTAAATGCCTAAAACCATGATCAGTAAATCCCAGACGTTCTAAGTATTTTTCGGTAGCTTTAATAAAGCTATTAATTTGTTGGTCATTTTTTACTAACTGGTAAGTTAAATCCATAAATTTATTGTAAAAATATTTTAATAATTAGCATAATAGCTAGGCCAATACACAAACCCGCTAGCTGCTTGAGAGATTTTATTTCGGTAGTTTCTTTTTGCATCTCGGGTAGCAAGTCGGCGGTGGCGATATAGATAAAGCTACCCGCAGTCAAGGCTAATAGATTGTTGATTGGCCAATTAGTGCGAAATATTATCACTAATAACGCTCCAAGAAAAGCAGATAAAGACGATAGGAAATTTAATTTGCTGGCTTTTATCCGGGAATAGCCAGCATGCAGTAAAATGCCAAAATCACCTATTTCTTGAGGAATTTCATGCATAAAAATAGCTATTGCTTATTCCCATGGTGGGGCTCACTAAAAAGGCATTAGCTAATACTAAACCATCGAGAAAATTATGGAGAAAGTCACCGACCAGGTTCATAATACCTAGGGGATGAGGATGTTCTTGGGAGGTGGGAATGTGGCAATGCCGCCAGTGGATTATTTTTTCTAAGATAAAGAAAATTATTAAACCAGCAATAAGGTAAAGCCAGATAGTTAGGCCATCTTGGCCCCCAGTGGCCTCTGGCAGGAGGTGGAGGAAACTGTCGCCCAGGAGTGATCCAGCGGCGATACTAATAAGCCAGGCATTGACATTGTTCAGCCTGACGGTGGACCAATCTAAAGTGAGAACGCCGATTAATGAGACGGCTGAAATAATCGCCAGAGATAAAAATAAAAATATATAAATCATAGAAATTTATTATTAATTATAAAGAAAAACTGTTTAACTAACAAGCAACTGCAGGTACTATCTTTAAAATTTTTGTAATATTGGCTTGTTTTTGTTGGGTTTACAAAATATTAAAAAGAATTTATGCTATAAATAGCACATTATATAATTATTAAAAGGAGGCGAAATGTGAGTAGTAATAAAATGACTATTCATCATTTAATTCCTCGCAGCCGCGGCGGGGATTCGTCTAAGAAAAATTTAAAAAAGTTGCCATGGCCGCTTCATGATGCTTGGCATACTTTATTTTTGAATTGGTTGCCGGAAGAAATTTTTTCTCAGATAGTGGTTATGCCAGAAGTATTATATAATACTTTCCATAAGCAGTTAGCTTGGAAAACGGTATTCCATTATTCGTGGGAAGAAGTTAGGTGGCTAGAGTCGGTTCGACTTGATGTAATGGGACAGTTACTTACAGGATGGGTGCCAATAGATTATAAAATCTCCTGGGAACAAGTTAACCAAGGAGTTTGGAATATCTGTTGTGATCACTGTTCAATGAGTCGTTGTCCTTTAAATTGCCACAGGCAGCAACCCTTTGAAAGTGGATCGGTCTTATATTATTGTTATTGGCCGATTCATAAAGATTTATTGCATTTTATAATTTTCCCCCGATGTTAACATCGGGGCTTTTTTATTGTTACCAGTGATATTTAATGATATTGTCAAATTATAAATTATCATATAGTATGATACCATGTTTATTTACTATAAATTATTGTAGTAGTTTTTTATTATTATATGCGAAAACATAGAAAGATTTGGTTAATTATTATTGGAATAGTGCTGGTGGTGAGTCTAATTTTAGGCTGGGCTGCCTGGAGGGGAAATAAACGAAATAAGCCACAATATACCACAGTACAGGCCGAGATCGGCCCATTAAAGCAAACAGTAAGCGTCGTAGGAACAGTGAAGCCCCTTAAAGAGTTAGCTCTTAATTTTTTAACATCAGGGCGGGTAGCTAATGTGGCGGTAAAGGTTGGCGACAGTGTTAAGGCTGGTCAGTTACTGGGTGAGTTAGATTATAGTGCCTTACTTCTTAGAAAAAATGAAGCTGAGGCTGGTTTACAGATTGCTCAAGCTAATCTAAATAAATTATTATCAGGAGCTAGTCCAGAAGCTATTGCCGTAAGTCAAGCTAATGTGGAACAGGCGTTGGCTAATCAAAAAACGGCCCAAGCCGAATTAGATAAGCTCAAAAAGGTGGTGGCGGAAAATATTAAACAGGCAGAGCAAGCTTTAAATGACCTTGCTGATAATGGCTCGGGAGTAATTACGGCCCAAGAACAGGCCGTTGCTACGGCTCAAACTAATTTAGCCAACTTAGATAAGACTACTCGTGAAAATCTTGCCAATGCTTATAGCTCTGGTTTGATTGTTTTTAGTGATAAAATTTTAGTAGCCAGGGTATCTCTAGACCATATTAATACCATTCTTACAGATGATGATGCTAAATATGTTTTAAGTGTTAAAGATAGTATTTATCTTCAGCGAACCAAAGATACTCGCACCCTAGCCTTAGAAACTTATACTGCTGCCAGTCAAGCTATAATGACAGCGCGAGACGGATCAAGTGATGCTGCTTTTACTGCAGCGGCGGATAAAACCAAACAATTTTTAAACCAAACCGCTCAAGCTTTGGCCTATAGTTATTCCATGCTAGAAGCAACTATTACTAGCAATAATTTTTCTCAGACTAAATTAGATAGCTATAAAAGTATTATTAGCGGGCAAATTAATCAAGTTAACGCCGCTATTACTGCTGTAGAATCGGCGTCCCAAAGTTATGAAAATACTAAATTAAATAGAGAAACCAGTCTGGCAGCCGCTCAAGATAGTCTTAATCAGGCTAAAGTTAATCTAGATAATGCTCGTCAGACAGCTCAGAATAATTTAAATACTGTATATTTAACTGGTGAGCGACAAATTGCCGCTGCTCAATCGCAGTTAGATACAGCCACTAAGGCGGTGGAAGTAGCCAAAGCCCAACTAAAAAATGTCAAGGCTCCCGCTAGACTAGCCGATATAACTTTAGCTCAGGGGCAAATTAATCAGGCTTTAGCTAATTTAGCTAGCGTACAAAAGCAGATTGATGATAGCCGTTTAGTTTCACCGCTGGATGGACTGGTTACTCAAGTAAATTATGAGGTAGGTGAACAGTTTTCTGCCGCCGGCAAGCCATTTATTACCATTTTAGTTAATAATAATTTTTATATAGAAGTAGATATTACTGAAGCCGATATTGCCAAAATTAAAATCGGCAATCCAGCCGAAATTACTTTAGATGCTTTTGGCCCCGAGACAATATTTAAGGGGCAAGTGTATTTTATTGACCCGGCTCAGACAGTTATTCAGGATGTAGTATATTATAAAGTGAAGGTTAGCTTTAGCGATTCACAGGAAATTGCCAGGCTGACAACCGAACACCATACAGATATTAAGGCTGGCATGACAGCCAATGTAACTATTATTACTGCCGAACGTGATAAGGTAGTTAAGGTACCAGCCCGGGCGATTATTGACCAGGAAGATGGTACTAAGATAGTAAGGATATTAAAAGATGATCAGCTACAAGAAGTACCAGTTACCGTTGGTTTGCGGGGTGATGATGGCTTAGTAGAGGTAACCAGTGGAGTAAACCCTGGTGATCAAGTGGTAACTTTTATTAAATATCCTAAGCAGTCTAATGGTGGTATTAGCTTAGATGAAAATAATTAATATGGCTGATTATCCCTTAATTGATGTTCGACATCTCAATAAAATATATGACAATGATGGGGTGATTACCCAGGTTTTATTTGACATTACTTTAAAAATTGCCAGTGGTGAATTTGTATCTATTATGGGGCCATCAGGCTCTGGTAAATCTACCTTAATGCATATTTTAGGACTTTTGGATCGTCCAACGAGTGGAGAATATTTTTTTAATGGACACAACACTAATGAATTGTCAGACAATCAATTGGCAAATTTACGCAATCAAAATATTGGTTTTGTTTTTCAATCCTTTAATTTATTGCCTCGCACTACGGTTTTAGATAATGTTAAATTGCCGCTGCTTTATTCTAAGGATAAGAAAAACATGGATGAGCGAGCTCGAGAAGTTCTAGAAAAGATTGGACTAGGGCACCGTCTTTATTATTTAAGTAATCAAATTTCGGGCGGTGAAAAACAGCGCGTGGCTATTGCTAGAGCTCTAGTAAATAATCCTCAGGTTATTTTTGCCGACGAGCCAACCGGCAACCTTGATTCTAAATCAGGTATTCAAGTTATGCAGATACTTCAAGCCCTAAATAGTAGAGGGACAACTATTATTTTAGTTACTCATGAAACTTTTACTGCTGAGCATGCTCAACGTATAATTAAAATTTATGATGGTCATTTAATTAGTGATGAGCCAGTAGCCAATCGTCGTATAGCCCAAGAGAATGAATTTTTAAAATAACAGCATGGGTGCAGAGTTAAAACAATCATTATCATTGGCTTGGCGAGCTTTAATGAGTAATAAAACGCGTAGTTTTTTGACTATGCTGGGGATTATTATTGGAGTAGCGGCGGTAATTATTATTATGTCTATTGGTAATGGCGCTCAGTCACTTATCCTGGATCAACTAAAAAGTTTTGGTAAAGATTTGGTAATTGTTTTACCAGGTAATTCTGATGAGGGCCCGCCTAGTGAAGCTCTGGGCATAACCATTACTACCTTAAAATACGACGATGCTAAAGCCTTGAGTGAACCTAATAATGTGGCCAATGTTAAGGCGGTTGCCGCTTATTATCAGACATCAGCTAATGTTATCTGGCGGGGTAATAGCTATGAAACTGTCATTAATGGAGTAACCGCTAATTATTTTGATATAGAGGATAGCTCTATTGATCGGGGCCGTTTTTTTACTCCTGAAGAAGTAGACAACGCGGCTCATGTGGCAGTATTGGGTAGTGTAGTAGTTGATGAGTTGTTTGGTGGTGCTGATCCTATTGGTCAGCATATTAGAATTAAAAATCAAATGGTTGAAGTGATCGGGGTGCTTAAAAGCCGTGGTAAAGTGGGCATGCAAGATTATGATGATCAAATATTGGTTCCGGTAGTTTTTGCGCAAAAAATGATTGCCGGGGTAGATTATTTAAGCTCTATAAGGGTGAAATTAGTGCCTAATGCTGATGCAGATAGAGCGGTGTTAGAGATAATAGAAACTTTAAGAGAGCAACATAATATTCTTCAACAAGATGATGATGATTTTTCAGTTCATAGTTTTCAGGATGTTCTGGATACTATAACCAGAATTACTAATACCATCAATTATTTTCTAGCCACTATGGCCGGCTTGTCTTTAGTGGTGGGTGGTATTGGTATTATGAATATAATGTTAGTCAGCGTTACTGAGCGTACTAGAGAAATAGGTCTGCGTAAGGCCATTGGGGCTACTAATGGACAAATTTTAAGACAATTTTTACTGGAGTCAGTGTGTTTAACTTTGATAGGTGGCTCTCTTGGTATTATTATAGGTATCTTGGTTTCTTATTTAGCCGCAGTAGTGGCTCATCTTTTACAATATGAATGGGATTTTATTATTTCGGCTCCAGCCTTAATTATTGCAGTATGTATATCTATTGCTGTTGGCATTATCTTTGGTCTTTATCCAGCTAGACGAGCTAGTAATTTAGAGCCAGTTGATGCTTTGCGTTATGAATAATATCTTATGAAATTCCGTGCCGCCTTACAATTATCTATACGATCTTTGCGATTAAATCTTTTACGAACCACCTTAACGGTACTGGGTGTTGTTATTGGGGTAGCTGCTATTATTGTTGTTTTCGCCGCTGGTGATGCTGTTAGAAATTTAGTAACTGAGGAAATTGCTTCTTATGGTACTGATATTATTGACACTGAAATTAAAATGCCTAAAAAAAGAACAGCCAGCTCGTTAGCTCAGGTGACTACGCTTAAGGTAGAAGACATGGAAGCAGTTAATAAATTAGCTAATATTAAGCAAGGTTATGGCGCTATTTTAGGCCAACAAAAAGTTAGCTGGCAAGGTCAGAGTGAGCGGTCTTTATTATTTGGCGTTAGTGCATCTTATGCCGAAATAGATCAAAAAAGTCAACCAATAGAGGGTCGTTTTTTTACAGCTGAAGAAGACAAAAATCAGGCTATGGTGGCAGTAATAGGTTATGGCTTGAAAGAAGAATTATTCGGCAATCAATCACCTTTGGGAGAGTGGATTAAAATTGGTAATAATAAATTTCAGGTAATTGGAGTTATGGAAGAACAGGGCCGGGGTGGCGACAGTAAAATAGATATAGATAAATCAGTGTATATGCCCTTAAAGACTCTACAGAAGCGAATTTTGGGAGTGGATTATATACTTTATATGGTACATCAGCTTAAAGATCCTAGTAAAGCCGAAGATACTGCCGCCGAAGTCACGTTGTTGCTGCGAGAGCGACACGGCATTGACGATCCAGATAAAGATGATTTCCGTGTTATTACCATGACTGACATGATGGATACTTTAAATACAGTTACTAATACTGTAACTTGGTTGCTGCTGGCTATTGTTGCTATTTCTTTGATCGTCGGCGGTATTGGCATTATGAATATTATGTATGTGACGGTGTCTGAACGCACCCCAGAAATTGGCCTACGCAAGGCTTTGGGGGCGAATTATCATGATATTGTGGAGCAATTTTTAATGGAAGCCATGCTTATTACTATTTGGGGCTTTATTATTGGTACTATCGTTGGTTTATTATTGGCCTGGATATTAAGCATAGTGGCCAGTCATTTCGGCATTGAGTGGAGTTTTATTTTTCCATGGTTAGGTATTGGTACAGCTCTTATTTTTTCTGTGATTTGCGGTCTTTTGTTCGGCCTACGGCCAGCGCAGAAAGCGGCTAAACTTGATCCAGTGGAAGCTTTACGGACTGACTAGTATTTAGAGATAACTAAAAATAGTAATACCACCAAAGCCAGCAAAGAGTAAAAAGATAATAAGCATAATAATTCTTCGTGGCCATCCCGGACGGGTGGATGGTGGTAATAATTTCCAGTTGCCAAGGTTTACAAACCCAATATGGACAAACATTGCTAAGGCATTAATAATTGCCCCAACAGTAATTAGCTGTTTAGGTTCATAAAAATTAAGAAGCAATAAAATAATGCCAAAGATTATTTGTCCCCAAAGAAAGGCATAATAAATTTTAGACAAATTAAGTTTTTTCTCTTTTTTATTTTGTAGTTTAAGTAAAGCAGCATTTTCGGCCATAATGCGGGAGGTGGAATCTAAAACGCCAAGTTGAGTCTGGGCGAGCATTAGGCCTAGAAGTACAAGGAAACTTGAGCCTACCCAGGGAGCGAGAGCTTGTCCAATAAGTTTAGCTTCATTAAAAATAAAGTTAATACCTTCCTGGTTATTATTAAGGCCGAAGGCGGTAGTATATGACAAAATCATCAGTAGGGCCATCGCTAAGAACCCCAGAAACCAAAAAATTAATAAGTGTTCTAAGCTTATTTTTTTCCACCATTGACGAAAGCGTTGTAAATTAGTAGGACTAGGCGTAAAGTCAGAGCCTTCTAAATTAATTTCTTGTTCTTGATGAGACTTAAATAATCCGCTTAATTTTTGAGCATATAATCCCATACCATAGCCCTTATCTTTAATATAGAAAGATTGAGATAGATTAAGATTGCCTCCAGCTCCAGAATAAGCGAAGGCCGCCAAAAAGGTGGCTAAACCAACACCCGATGGTAGCCAGTGATAATTATGTCCTCGGCCAATTAGACCATGGAACAGGGCGAGCCAGTCGGTTTGTCTAGATAAAATAATAGCTAAAATAATCAAACAAGGTATCCCAATTAAAATAATAGTTTTGGTTATTCTTTCTAAAGTATGGTAGACGCTTTGGTTAAGGGTAAGAACTAAGCCAATGGCTAGCAAGATAATCATGGCTAGCCAGCGAAAATCTTTAAGGCCAATAAGGTGACCAAAAATTTGAGCGCTGGCGGCAGCGATTCCCGGGAGAGCCCAGCCAAGAAAAGTCGAGATAATAAACCAATAGGGGAGTCTAGGCCATATTTTAGCTAGTCCAGTAAAGACGCTTTCGCCCTTAACTAGAGCGTAGCGTTCAATTTCCATATTAATAAAATATTGGCAGGTAAGGCCGAGCAAAGCACCCCAGATAATTCCTAGTCCATAATTAGCAGTAAGATAAGGCCATAGAATAATTTCTCCTGAGCCAAGCCCTAAAGCTAAGATAACAAAACTTGGGCCCAGCATTTTAAGGAGAGGAATGGGTTGCGGAAAAGGTTTAGTCGTCATACAATTATAGGTAGTATTGTAGCAGAAAAAAATTTAGCTCACAATAATTGTTAATTTATGTCTGAACCCCTTGCCAGTGTTATGCGGCCTAATAAGTTAGAAGAGTTTGTTGGTCAGGAAGATATTGTTGGCCCTGGATCTTTCTTACGGCAAGCTTTAGTTAATAAGCATATGCCGTCATTATTATTTTGGGGCCCTCCAGGTTGTGGCAAAACAACATTAGCTAAAATTATAGCTTCTGAGTTAGATTCAGAATTTTTTGCTTTATCGGCAGTTACTAGCGGTCTTAAAGAATTACGGCAAGTTATTGATAGAGCTCGCAGCAATCAATTAATGGACAAGAAGACGCTCTTGCTTGTTGATGAAATCCATCGCTGGAATCGTGGCCAGCAAGATGCTTTACTGCCCTATGTTGAAAACGGCACCATTATTCTTATTGGCGCTACCACTGAGAATCCTAGTTTTTCGGTTAATGGAGCCTTACTGTCGCGTTGTCAGGTTATTGTTTTTAAGCAACTGTCGGTTGATGATATTATTAAATTATTAGAAAGGGCTCTAAAAGATAGAGAGAGAGGGTTGGGTGGGAGAGTGAAGGCTGATAAAGTTGCTCTAAAACGCATAGCCCATTTGGCTGACGGTGATGCTCGACTGGCTCTTAATTTATTAGAAGCTGCCGCTAAAACTGAATCAGCCATCACTTTAGAGGTGGTAGATAAGATTAGCCAGCAAATTGTTTTTAACTATAATCAAGTAGGTGATGAACGCTACCATTTAATTTCTGCCCTACACAAGAGCATGCGTGGTCATGATGCTGACGCTGCCCTTTATTGGTTAGCCAGAATGTTAGAGGCTGGTGAGGATCCTTTATATATTGCTCGTCGCCTAGTACGTTTTGCTAGCGAGGATATTGGTTTATCTAATAATACCGCTTTATTGTTAGCTACTAGTTGTTTTGAGGCCTGTCGGCAAATAGGGTTGCCAGAATGTAAGGTTATTTTAGCTCAGACAGTAATTTATTTAGCTAAATCACCAAAAAGTATTGCGGCCTATGAGG
>CAZLFO010000006.1:0-12463 GCA_964558835.1 uncultured Gammaproteobacteria bacterium | reverse complement strand
TTCTAATGCTTTGGCTAACCCCACAATTCCAGGCACATTAAGAGTGCCACTACGACGATTGTTTTCCTGATGGCCACCTAACTGTATTGGTTGAAGCGGTGTCCCCGACCGAACATATAACACCCCAATACCCTTGGGGCCATAAATTTTATGTCCTGAAAAACTCAGTAAATCACAGTGGAGGTAGTCTGCACGACAATCAAAATAGTTAATGGCTTGAGTAGCATCAGTATGAAAATAAATATGAGGTAACCGTTGTGCCGAATTAGCGTCTATATGACGCTGCGTGGCTTCACGAGTCTTATTAATTTTTTTTAGCAATTCTCCAATTTCTCTAATTGGCTGCCTAGCCCCAGTTTCACTATTAACATAAATTACAGAAACTAAAACAGTATTGGGTTTAATTAATCTCTCTACACTGCTAACTTCAACTATGCCTCGATTATTAACTGGTAGCCAACTGACCTCTACTCCTAATTGTTCTAACTGACGAGCCGGTTGACGCACTGCATCGTGTTCAATACTAGACACAATAATATGAGGTTTAAACGAACAATTATTAGCTTTAAGACTAGCAATGAGCCCCCTAATAGCTAAATTATCTGATTCAGTAGCTCCTGAAGTAAAAATTATTTCTTGGGGCTGAGCGCCCAAAAAATCTGCTACTACCTGACGCGCTTGATCCACTGTCGCCCGAGCTACTTGGCCATAGCTATGAAGAGAGGCTGGATTACCAAAAACTTGACTAAAATAAGGTCTCATCGCCCTATAAACTACCGGGTCAACTGGTGTTGTGGCGCTATAATCTAAATAAACTTTCATAAAATTAAACTACTACTACTTGTTTAATGTCTGGCAATCTGGAAATAAGTTCAGCCTCAACTCCCTCTTTGAGAGTAAATTCCATCATTGGACAACCAGCGCAGTGTCCTTGAAATTCCACACTTAAAACTCCAGTTGCTGGATTAAAATCGACTAACCGAATGTCTCCTCCGTCCAGCTGTAAACTAGGCCGAATTTCTTGCTCAATAATTTTTTCTAATTCAGACCACCAACTTATTTGCTTAGTATCTATCATAATATATTTAATTATTAGCTCATAATAACTAGATTAACATGATTATGTTACAGCATCTTTCATCTTTTGACGATAATCATCAATCGCGGCATGTAAAGCATCAACGCCCAGCATAGAACAATGAATTTTGGCTGGTGGCAACCCCCCCAAATCATTAACTATTTTATCTTTAGTTATTTTATAAGCCTCGTCTAGCGTCTTACCTTTTACTAATTCAGTTAAAGCTGAAGAAACAGCAATAGCTGCAGCGCAACCCAAAGTTTCAAATTTAATATCTTCAATAATTCCATTATTGATTTGCAGATAAATTTTCATAATGTCGCCACACACTGGATTACCCACTTGCCCTACCGCGCTCGGTTTATCTAAAACTCCCTGATTGCGTGGGTGCTGAAAATGATCAATTACTTTTTCACTATATAACATATAATCTATTTATAAATATTTACTTCGGTACCTATATCTACTCTATCATAAAGATATTTCGCTGGTCCAATGCCTAATCTAATACAGCCATGTGATACTGGCTTACCTAAATGATCAGCCCCCTCCCGATAGCCATTAGGCCAAATGGGTAACTCATGAATACCAAATTGACCGTGATCCAATCCTAACCAATAAGGCATCCACAAACCACATTGTTTTGACCAAGCTTTAGGATATTTGTTAACCACTGTAAAATGCCCTATAGGTGTGGGTGTTCTGGGCTTACCAGTTGAGACTGGAAACTGCTTAAATTTAACGCCATCTAACCAATAAGTCAATTCCTGCCGACTTAAAACAATATCTAGCCTCATGGGTAATTTGGCCTTACCAGGCTCCCGAGGATTAGTGGCTGCCTCAATTTCTTGGCCATCATTTATGCCATCACCATCAGTATCGGCTACAATTAAATTAGTTCTAAAACGTAATTCCCAAAAATCACTTAAGCCGTCGCCGTCCTGATCATTATCCATTAAATTCACCGGCTTAGGATTATGAGGTGAAAAGCCAGTCAACAGTTCTTCGCGATCGCTATAACCATCTTGATCAGTATCTCGATTATAAGGATTAGTCCTATAAATATTGACCTCATCCTGATCGGGTACTCCATCATTATCTTGGTCGGGTAAATTATTAGCTAATACTGGGTTTAGACATAATAATAGCCCAAATCCTATAAAATAAAATGTACGACGCCACATAGCGTCAAATAAAAATAATTATAAATGGAACCATAAAAGTATTATAACATATCCAATTCTAGCATTAAATAGACCCATACGGCACCTAGACAAAAAGTCATTTGGCTTGTATGATAATATAAGTTAACATTCTCATAAATTATTCTTCATTATGAGCAAGGCCGATCAAATGATTAAAATGCCCCCTCAAAATCAAGAAGCTGAAATCTCGCTTCTCGGTTGTCTGCTTATTGATAAAACCGCTATTGTTAAAGTCATTGATATTATTCAACCTAATGATTTTTATAATGATATTAATGGCCTCATTTTTGGGGCTATGGTGGCCCTTTACCAAGACCACGAACCAATTGATTTAGTAAATTTAGCCGATAAACTTAAAACTAAAAATCAATTAGACACCATTGGGGGCCGTAGTTATCTTACTAGTCTATTACAAGGCGTAGCTACTGCAGCTAATGTAGTGAGCTATGCCGAAATTATTAAACACAAATCAACGCTCCGCCAACTTATTACTGCTGCTTCAGAGATCAATGAATTAGGCTATGACGAAGATAATGATTTAGACCAAGTTCTTGATCAAGCTGAACAAAAATTATTCAGCGTCTCCCATCAATACCTCAAACAATCTTTTCAACCAATTAGCAATTTACTCCCCGAGGCTTTTGACCGAATTGATGAATTACATAAACAAAGCGGCCGTTTACGCGGTCTGCCAACCGGCTTCATTGATTTAGATAAACTGCTCTCTGGTTTACAAAAATCAGACCTAATTATTCTGGCTTCCCGCCCTAGTGTAGGCAAAACATCATTGGCTATGGATTTAGCTAGACAAACTGCCATAAAAAATCGAGCTAAAGTAGGAATTTTTTCTCTGGAAATGAGTAAAGAACAACTAGTAGACCGCCTTATTTGCGCTGAAGCCAATGTCAGTCTTTGGAAAATGCGAACTGGGCAACTCTCCGATCGTGAAGAGGACGATGATTTTGGCCGCATTAGCTATGCTATGGGAGCTTTAGCTGACTCTTCAATTTACATTGATGACTCACCAAATTGTAACGTTATGGAAATACGGACTAAGTGCCGTCGCCTGCAATCTGAACATGGATTAGATTTAGTAATTATAGATTATCTCCAACTAATGGAGGGACGAAACCAAAGGAGCGATAACCGAGTCCAAGAAGTAGCCGAAATTACTCGTTCTCTTAAGGGTCTAGCCCGTGAACTTAATATTCCAGTAGTAGCCCTATCTCAGTTATCTCGTGCCGTAGAACAAACCAAACCAGCTATTCCTAAGTTAGCCCATCTTAGAGAATCGGGTTCTATTGAACAAGATGCTGATGTAGTTATGTTTATTTACCGCAAGGCTGCCGACCGCAACTATGATATTGATAGCTTAAACGATTTTGAACGTCATGTAGCAGAAATTCATATTGCCAAGCACCGTAATGGTCCAACCGGCAAGGTAGTTTTATATTTTGATGAAAATACTGTTAATTTTAAAAACTTAGAAAAAAGCGGCCCGGGGGCCGAATAATAATTAATCCTATGTTTAATAAATTAAAACAATTCAAAGATTTACGTGACCAGGCCAAAACCATGCAAAGCGCCCTAGCCACTGAAAAAGTTACTGCTGAAAAAAACGGAGTAATTATAGAAATGAATGGCAATATGGAAGTATTGTCCATAAAAATCACTAAAGACCTAAGTAAAGAAGAAATGGCCAACACCTGTAAAGATGTAGTAAACGATGCTGTTAAAAAAACCCAACGACTTATGGCTCAAAAAATGCAAGATATGGGTGGATTAGCTAACTTAGGATTATAACCACTATGGCCTATCCGCCATTAGTACAACAATTAATACAACTTTTAAGCCAATTACCATCTGTGGGACCAAAAACTGCTGAGCGTTATATTTTCTACCTATTAGAACAAAAACCAGAATTAATTAAACCTCTAGCCCATCATCTTGAACAATTAAGCCAAACCCTAACCACCTGTAGTGAGTGTGGGGCTATTACTTTATCTGACCCCTGCCCTATTTGTCGGGACCCCCAACGCTCTACTGCTATATTATGTATCGTCGCCACTAATCAAGATTTAGAGGCTATAGAAACTACTGGCAGTTATTTGGGGCGTTATCTTGTGCTTGGTGGATATTTAGATACCCTAAACGGCATCAAGCCTACTGACTTACGGCTAGAAACTCTATTAAAATATCTTCAAAAAAATAAAAATATAAAAGAAATAATTTTAGCCTTTAATCCTACTATTGAAGGCGAAACTACTGCCCTATACATCCAGAAACTACTAAAAAATAAATGGCATGGTCATATTAGTCGTTTAGCTCGTGGCCTTGCCACTGGTACTAACTTAGAATATACCGATCCATTAACCCTAGCTAATGCCTTAAAGTTTAGACAGGAAATAAATAATTAATGCCACAATTCTTTAGCTCGCCTTTGTCGATGAAAACTAATCGCAAAACGATGAGCTTCATCACGAACTCGTTTTAATAAAAATAAAGCTGGACTATTAAGCGATAACTGCAAAGGTTGGGACTCGCCAGGAAAATAAACTTTGTCCCGAGCCCGAGCCGACCTTAGACCGCAGTCTTTGGCCAAGCCAATAACTGGAACATTCCACTTGGCTTGCTTTAATAAATTATATACTGCATTTACTTGGGCCTTAGCACCATCAATAATAATTAGGTCTGGTTTTGACCAATCATTATGGGCTAAACGTCGCCTAAACATTTCACGGAGCAAAGGTACATCGCCCGCATCGGCGCTATTACTACCTAGTTTAAAACGCTTATAGTCTTGCGGCGATGCTTCACCATCCACAAAAACTACTAGCGAGCCCACAGCTTGTGCGCCATATAAATTAGAAACGTCATATCCTTCAATGCGTCGCGGTGATTGTTTAAGACCCAATATCTTGCCTAACTCTACCACATCGTTGGCATATCTTTCTTCCAGACTTAAAACACCACTAGTGGCCAATACTTTATTAATTTGCTGTAATTGCCAATTTAATGAAATAATTTTGTGTTCAGTAACGGCCCTATTTTCTGACTTTAATTTATTTAACTCCTGCTCATGTCTATGTAATTCAGCCTGCATTCTCCTAACTACTAACTGTTTTTTACCTTGTAAAAATAAGCTGATTTGATGAATAATTTTTTGGTAAGCCGATTTACTAATCAATCCTTGGCAAGGTCCAGGGCATTGACCAAGCTGATAATATAAACAAACCCTTTTGGGCATTGTCCGACACGAACGATATGGCCAGATTTTACGAATAGCTTTTAATGTCTCCCGAGCAGCTTGTACACTAGTAAATGGACCAAAAAATTGTCCACTGGGCAATAGTTTACGAGTTAAATAAATTCTAGGAAAAGTATCAGCGCTAATAGCAATATAAATATAACGCTTATCATCACGCCAAATAATATTATACTTAGGCTGATACTTTTTTATTAAACTAGCTTCAAGTAGTAAAGCCTCAATTTCGCTGCCTGCTTCCTGCCACTTAATAGCAGCGACAGAATTAACTAGCTGTTGTTTAGCTGGAGTCAGCTGATGATAATTTTGCCAATAAGACAATACACGGCGCCGCAAATTAATAGCTTTGCCGATATAAATAATTTGTTTAGACTGATCATAAAATTGATACACCCCTGGCCCCGATGGCAAAGATAAAAGTTTAACCTTTGCTAAGTTAAACATAAAAATACTATTCTAATTGCTAATCACGACTAATGGCTTGTGCTGGACAATTATCTATGGCTTCATCAACACAGGCCGATGATCCTTCTTTAATAACTTCAGCCTTAAAAACATCACCATTAAGCTGAAAATACTCAGGACATAAAATAGCACATAGCCCACAACCAATACATTTTGATTGGTCAACTTTAATCATATATACTAATTAGCTTGATGCTTCTTCCATCGTCTATGAGCCAAAGATGGTGTATTTTCAGCCAGCTTCAACGGATCAACTTCAATGACAATGGAGCCGCCAGATTGTTTATCAGATAACTCAACCATTATTGTCCCCTTTAAAATATTACGACTTATAACGGTACCACTCTCTCCTTCAATTTTCCACGGACTACCAACCTCTGGTAACTTTTGAGCTAATTCTTTATAACCCTCAGCTTCATAAGCTAAACAGCACATCAGCCGACCACAAACACCAGAAATTCGCTCACTACCACGATGGCTTACGCCCTGTATATCAGCTACATCAGAAGTAATAGACGATAATTCAGTTAAAAAAGTACTGCAACAAAGTGGCCGACCACAAACACCACGACCGCCGAATATTTTAGCTTCATCTCGTGTGCCAATTTGCTGTAACCGAATTTGGCAGTTAAAATGATGACTCAATAATCGGACGAGCTCACGAAAATCAACACGACCCTCAGCAATAAAAGCAAAAGTTAGACGATGACCATCGGCCGAAATAGCTACATCTACTAACTTCATTTCTAGCTGACACTGATCAATAAATTGCTGACACTCATTTATGGCAGTAGATTTATCAAAAGTATCAATAATATGACAATCATCAGCGTTAGCTAAACCTAAAATTTGTTTAGTATGACCAGACCAAACTTGAGCTTGCTCTTCGCTTAAATATTTAAAACCCAATAAACGACCAACCTCCGTGCCAGTATCTGTAGCTACTAACAAACGATCCCCAATAGAAAGCGACCAGTCTCCTATCTCACATAAGCTGACTCTCTCCCAAGGGTAAATTTGTACTAATGCTAATTTCATGAATCATGATTAAAGTTGAAAACGATAATAACCCTCAATAGTAGCACCGGCCAACAGTTGTTCAATCGTTTGTTGTTCATCTTTAATAAATTCCTGTTTAACTAAACATACTTCGGTAAAATAATGACTCAATTTATTGTCTATTATTTTATCAATAATCTCAGCCGGCTTACCTTCTTTTTTGAGCTGTTCACGATAGATTTCTTTTTCCTTCTCTATCTCGCTTACCGGTATTTGTTCAGGAGTTAAATACTGAGGGTTAGTAGCGGCAATCTGCATTGCTAAATCTTTAGCTAATTCGCCAGCCAATGGCTTGTTAATAGCCACTAACACCCCAATTGCCCCACCCCCATGTAAATAAGAAGCTACTGTGCCTTGACTACTTAAAGTAGCATAATTGCTTAAAACAATTTTTTCACCCATAACTCCGCTTAAGTTATCTATAGCCTCTTGGATAACCTGACCATGTATCGTTAAAGCCAATAAAGATTCTAAATCCCGAACTTTACTACTAGCAGCTGCTCCTAAAATATCTTCAGCTAACTGCTGAAATTTATCATTACGCGCTACAAAATCAGTTTCTGTTCTAAGCTCTAACAAACAACCCCACTGCTGCTGAGAATCAACCCAGGCCTTAATAACCCCTTGATTAGCAGCATGATCAGCTCGTTTGCCAGCTTTAGCAATCCCCTTTTTACGTAAAATCTCTAAAGCTACATCTAAATTACCATTAGCTTCTAATAAGGCGGCCTTACAATCAACAATACCTGCCCCCGATTGTTCTCGCAGCTCTTTAATCATGTTCATATTAATATCCATATGATTTATTGGCTAACTTCACTACAAATTAGCCTTAACAATTAATAATTAAATAATCAAACTATATTATTCTTTAGCGGCCACCGATTGTTTAGCTTCACGAGCCGCTTCACGTTGTTTTTTCCCCTCTAAAATAGCTTCTTCCAAAGCACCAAGAATGAGTTTCACGCCCTTTGTTGCGTCATCATTGGCTGGTATAGGATAAGCAATACCCGTTGGATCAGTATTGGTATCACAAATAGCCACAATGGGAATACGCCGCTTCAGTGCTTCAGATAGGGCAGTTTTTTCTTTTTTTATATCCCAAATAAAAATAATATCAGGAACTTTTATTAAATTAACCAAACCACCGACTCCTACCTCTAGTTTAGCTAATTCTCGATCAAACTCTAATTGTTCTTTCTTGGTATATTTGCTTAATTGGCCAGTTCTTTTTTTATCTATAATATCTTTATATTTACGAATAGAATTTTTAATGATAAAAAAATTAGTTAAAGTGCCACCCAGCCAATGCTCAGTAACATAAGGCATACCAGTAGACTCGGCTACTTGGCGTAATGGTTCTTTAACTTGATCTTTAGTACCAACCAATAAAATATTTTTACCAGCAGCTACTTCTTTAGTAATAAAAGCTAAAGCCCGTTCTAACTGTTCTTGAGTTTTAGTTAAATCAATAATATGAATCCCCTGTTTAACCCCATAAATATAGGGTTTCATCTTGGGATTCCATTTAGAAGTTTTATGACCAAAATGTAGTCCAGCGGCTAACAAATCAGCCAGGGTGAGTGTTTGAGACATAATGTTTCCTTTCAACCGCTGCGTTCTTTACCCATGAGCCTAGATGAGCAAGGAAAAATAGAACGCATGAGTCGTTAATTTAAAAATATAAAATAGGCTCATTAATAATTTACCTTTACATTAAAAAATAAAAACAATTATGTCAAGTTAGTTGCAACTGTTGCTTTTTCTATCAAGTTATGATAGTTTAATATTATTACGCCAATCAGGGCGTTTATTATAACTATGAAAAAGAATTTACACCCCACTTATTATCCAAAAGCTAAAGTAACTTGTGCTTGCGGCAATACTTTTACTACTGGCTCAACTTTGCCAGAAATTAAGACCGAAATTTGCTCGGCTTGTCATCCTTTTTATACTGGCAAACAAAAATTAGTTGATACAGCCCGCCGTGTAGAAAAATTTACGGCTAAAATAGAGTCTAAAACAGCAACTCGTAGTAAAAAAACTAAACACGCTACTAGAAATAAAGCTCGTGAAATAAAAGCCCAAGCCACTAAAGAAAAACTAGAAAAAGAGCTGAACGCTTAGCTTAGTTAATAAAAAATTATCTTCTAAATCTTTAGATGATAGTTTTTTAATTACTGTTTTATATGATGGCCCAAGAATTTATTGACCAACTTAACCAACTGGACGCTCAGCTTAATAATCCAGCTACTTTAGCTAATACCAAAGAATATAACCGCCTGATTAAAGAACGAGCGGCAGTTATGGATTTAATATCTTTAGCTAATCGTCTAGAAAAAATTGAATCACAATTAGCCTATATTAACCAACTTCTAGCCGATAACCCCGACCCAGAAATGACTGCCCTGGCGACCCAAGAACAGCAACAATTACTAACCGAAAAAATAGCTGTCAATAAAGAGCTGGAAGAAATGCTCCACCCTGCCGACCCTCGTAATAATAAAAATGTCATTATGGAAATTAGGGCTGGCGCGGGAGGAGATGAAGCGGCTTTATTTGCCGCTGATTTGTTTAGAATGTATAGTCATTTTGTTGAAAATCACAACTTCCAACTAGAAATTTTAAACTCTAATCCCATAGCTATTGGTGGCTATAAAGAAATCATCTTTAGTATTAGGGGAGAGAAAGTCTTCGGTTGGCTTAAATATGAAAGCGGTACCCATCGGGTCCAGAGAGTGCCCACCACGGAAAAACAGGGACGCATTCATACTTCAACTGCTACAGTAGCGGTATTGCCAGAAGCTGAAGAAATAGATATTGACATTAAACCTGCCGATCTACGAATTGATACTTTTTGCGCCTCTGGTCCAGGCGGACAATGTGTCAATACCACTTATTCAGCTATCCGCATTACTCATCTACCAACCGGCCTGGTAGTCACCTGTCAAGACCAAAAATCGCAACACCAGAATAAAGAAAAAGCTATGCAAATTCTGCGCTCTCGCTTACTACAAAAATTAGAAGACGACCGTCGTGCTACTACCGACGACCAAAGACGTAAACAAATTGGGACTGGAGACCGCAGCGAAAAAATCCGTACTTATAATTTCCCTCAGGACCGCGTTACTGAACATCGTCTCCAAAAATCATGGCATGGTCTAGATAAAATTATGAACGGCGAAATTGAAGATATTATCTACCACCTCCAACAATATGAAAAAGAGTTGTCACAAAATGTCAATCGTTAATCCGCCAACTATTACTGAAGCTTGCCAGTGGCTAGAACAACAGTGGCCTCTCAGTGTACATCAACCATCATTGGCTATTTGGCTCTTGTCTTTTATTACCGGCTATACAACAGCAGAATTAATTACCTTAGCCCAACAACCATTATCTATACAACAATGGCATAGCCTGCAAAAAATTACCACTAAACTTAAAAAAAATTACCCCCTAGCCTATATCTTACACGAACAACATTTTTATGGCCGGCCGTTTAAGATAACGCCGGCCGTTTTAATTCCTCGCCCTGAAAGTGAGTGCCTCATTGATGTAGCTATACAACTACGCCAACAAGTTAATAAACCAACTGCCTGGTTAGATATTGGCAGTGGTTCCGGCTGTCTAATTATTACCCTGGCAGCTGAATTAAACAATAAAGATTATTTTGGTGGTTCAGATATTAGCCGTCGGGCCCTACGTCTAGCTCGACACAACGCTCTTAGTCTTCAACAAAAAAATATTATCTGGCGCCATGGTACACTATTATGGCCCTGGTTAAAAGACAATTTTGCCTCAGTTCAACAAATTTTTATTATTGCTAATCTGCCCTATTTAACTCCAGAAGAATATAATTATCAACCATCATTACAATATGAACCGCGCCAGGCTTTAGTTGGTGGCCCTGAAGGGCTTACTTTATTTCAACAACTAGCCCATGAATTACCAACCTTTATTAAATATCATCCTGACCACACTATTAATATCTTGACTGAACACAATACATACCATAATCAAAAACTGCCATTACTCTTAGAAATAGCTGGCCTAAAATGGCAACAAACTTTTTGCGACTTAAATAGCCAACCACGTTTTGGCTGGTGGCATAATTAAAAATTATTTTTGCTCCTCACTATTCACTTCGGTCTCTGGCGCTGTTTCGGCTGGGACCTCTTCAGTACTAACCTCCTCGGTTGTTTCAATTTCTGCTGCTACAGCCCGCGGCTCTTCAACTGCCACAACAATTTCATTCATCTCGTGCTTGTTAGATAATGATATACCTTTAGGTAATTTTAAATCAGCAAAAGTAATGTGGGAACCTAATTCAGTAAGATTAGATAAATCTACATCTAAATGAGATACAAGGTCTTTAGGCAAACACTCAATTTCTACAGCATCAAAATTTTTAACCACTACACCTCCTAATTGTTTCACTGCTGGCGCTTCTCCTACAAAATTAAGGTCAACTTCGGTGGTTAATTTTTCAGCCATATTAACCTGAAAGAAGTCAATATGTAACAACTGGCTAGTTACGCCAGATTGACTTATGTCTTTAATAATTACCTGACGCTCATCTTGGCCGTCAATATCTAAAATTATAAGGCTGGATTCACCGGCCTGCTCATAAATTTTTAAGGCCTCGGATTTTTTAACTTGAAGAGGCAAAGTGTCTGTCTGTGGTCCATAAACTACTGCTGGAACAAACCCGGCGGCTCGTAATTTTTTTAAGGATTGACGATCCAATGCCCTAGTCTTAGCTTCTAGCTTTAATTCACTTTTCATAATAAAAAATACTTAACTAAAGGTTAGTGTATAGCCAGTATAATTAATGGAAAAGAAATTGTCAATTTAGCATTATATTAAAATCCTTTTATGTATTATCTAATAATTTTCCAGATAATAACACAATCGCGATTCAGCGGCCACTGAAAACATATCGCTTAGTTGAGATAACTGGGCTAGTGGGAAAAAACGGCAAGTTAAATAGACAACCTTTTTGTTCTGAATAATTACAAAAGGAATAATAACAGCTCCACTACTATCTGCTTCTTGTAAAGTAATATACTGACCATTATCAAGGCTTAACCCTATATTCATTAAACCATATTGAGATTTCGCGGCTACATGCGAATAATGATCAACTTTTTGACCGTCAATAAAAACTTGCCAAACACGCTTCATTCCTTCAGGAATGGGATAAATTGAGTCATTGCGCAACCCTTGTCGTTCTAACTTTTTCGCTAGCCGTCCATTAATTACAGCTTCAGGGTTAAAATCTGGAACTTTCATATAATTAAATCTTAGATCGAATGATAATACTATTTATCAAGCCCAAAAGTAATAAGGTAGAAATTAAAGAACTGCCGCCATAACTAACCAGTGGCAAAG
>CAZLFO010000005.1:0-13963 GCA_964558835.1 uncultured Gammaproteobacteria bacterium | reverse complement strand
AATATATTAATAGTACCAATTATAATCTTTGCGCTAATTTTGAATCTGATTGCTCCAATCTTAATGCTCTGGATTGTTTTGGCAATACTATTAATCATGGACCGATAATTGAATGCCCTCTATTAAGGGGACTAGCGAAGAAACCATTTACTCGTTATGTGGCCATTTATGATAATGAGGGAGATGCTATTTATCCCCAAGTTACTGTTACTTCCACTGCGTTAGCTGGTTGGCAACCCCTATCTGTTGAACTTGTCAACAATAGACAGCAAATTAAAATAAGCTCAGCCGAAACCGGTTATAGTGGCCGCTATGAAATAACGATAACCGCTAAAGATAGTCAGGGGGCTGTTACCAACCAACAATGTTCTATTGTAATTGGTAATGGCTTATGCGGCAATGATCAATTAGATAGTGGTGAGGATTGTGATGCGTTAAAAGATATCGCTACTAGTCCGGAAAATTCTAGTCAAGATAAACAATATGCCTGTGGTGATAAATGTCAATTCTTAGATGGCTGGTGCGGCGATGGTCTGATTCAGTCAGAATATGATGAAGATTGTGATTGCGGTGACAACCTAAAAAATTGTAATTGGGCTGAGGTGGGTGAGAATAAAAATAATAGTTCATCGACTAATCAATATCTATGCCAAAATTGTAGCCAAACCGGCGGCTATTGTGGTGATGAAATAAAAAATGATGTTGAGCCCTGTGAAGCTAGTTTTGTATATGTTACCCCCAGTCGTTCTTCATCCAGTTATACGGCACAATACGAATGTAATGTTGATCATTGCACCACTTACGGTGGCTGGTGCGGCGATGGTATAGTACAACATGATAATTATGGTGAAGTCTGTGAGGCTAGTAATTGGTCAAGTCCAATAACAAATAATTCTAATGAAAGTTATCAATATAGTTGTAATGCCGATACCTGTTTAGCTGATACCGGCGGCTGGTGTGGCGATGGTACTGTTCAAGATGATTATGGTGAAGTCTGTGAGGCTGAGACTTGGCAGACGCCAACCCCAGAACATACTAGTTCAACCTATCAATATGGCTGTGAAACGAGCACTTGCAAAGCTGATACTGACGGCTATTGTGGCGATGGTACTGTTCAAGATGATTATGGTGAAGTCTGTGAGGTTGGGGCTTGGACAATACCAATCCCAGAATATACTAGTTCAACTCATCAATATGGCTGTGAAACGAGCACTTGCCAAGCTAATATTGGCGGCTGGTGCGGCGATGGTATTATCCAAAATAACTATGGTGAAACTTGTGATTTTAATGAAAGTTTTGAGGACTTTCAAACGAGAATGAATAACAGTAATATTGACCAGAATTATTACAATAGATTTCAATCAACTTGCCAGAATCAGCATTGTAATATAAGGTGTTTTGATCTTGATAATGATGGCTATGGTATTAGTGGATATAATACTGGATGCACTGCTGCTGCTACTGATTGTGATGATAGACCAGCTGGTGCTGACGGTCTCTTTAATAATGCCGATGATGGTAGAAATATTAATTCCGGCCAACCAGATGACTGCAGTCAATATGATGGTATAGATAATAATTGCGACGGGTCCCCGGATAATCGGGCTCAATTAGGTGGAGTCGTTTGGTCGGCTAATTTTAATAATTCATTGAATCTTGCTGTCCCTTTTGGTGCCTCTTGTGCCACAACAACTTTAGATGTTGGGGGATCAGTGAAATTATCACAAAATTATAATATTAATTGTCAGCAGTGGCCAAATCAATGTACTAATTTTAATTGTAATGTTGAGGGTTGTTCATGTAATAATAATCAATCATTAACCGGATTAACTTGGGATATGCTTAGTTTTGCCCAGGCCACTACTGCACCAAACCAATTATGGCTAGAGAGCGGTGGTAATTATGTGATAACTTTTCAATATAAAGGCTCAGCTAATTTTCTTCATCCTACTACAACGGTAAGGGTCAATCAACAAACCACCACGCCGGTTAATCAAATAAGTTGGGCATTAAGGAATTCAAATAATGCTAATATGTTGCCCGTCAGTTTTGTAGCTACCTCGACTAATCTTGTTCAGGCCACTACTTATTCTGATTTTAATAATTATTTAGGACACTTTCAATATCAAAACATAAATCAGCCTCATTTTTCTATCTTTGTTGGTCGCAACAATATAAATCCAGGTGGAGCTTCTGTTAATATTGATAATGTGGCTATTAATGTTTGCCGTAATCATTATCCTTGCCCTGATAACTCAACAGAGTACTGCTGGTGCGGTGATGGAAGGACAGATTTATCCGAGGAGTGTGATCCTAGTGATAGTTATTATACTCACCCCTATCCAACCACCACTACCTCAACTAAACAATATGGCTGTTCACCCATAACTTGTAAACATAATGTGGGGGGGTATTGTGGTGATAATATTGTTCAATCGGTGTATGGAGAAATATGTGATAACCCCTTAGGTACAGCAAATACCTCAACAAATAGCAGCGCTAATCAATATTTTTGTTATATAAATAGTAGTACTTTACGTTGCGTTTCTAGTACTGGTGGCTGGTGCGGCGATGGAATTATAACAGACTCAACGTCAACTCGTGATGGTTCTGTTTATACTTATTACCCTCGT
Source organism: uncultured Gammaproteobacteria bacterium (assembly GCA_964558835.1). GTDB lineage: Bacteria > Patescibacteriota > Patescibacteriia > Patescibacteriales > Patescibacteriaceae > UBA1359. The sequence continues at coordinate 11,330 of CAZLFO010000005.1, read as the reverse complement.
GAAAGATGTGATTATAACAGTAACCCTCCATATTCAAGAACTCCGGCATCGAGCAGTTATGACTATCAATATGGATGTCATATTTCAACTGCCTGTACCACAACCGGTGGCTGGTGTGGCGATAATACTGTTCAAGCGGAGTATGGAGAATCTTATGATTGTGGAGGTGGCGATAATAAATGTTGTTTTCAAGGTACCGGCTATAACAGAATACGTGTATCAAATTGTGTACGGAATACTAGTACTTGCGGTGACCACCGCGAAGATTCTTGTTTTGAGGAGTGCGATTACGAAGAACATTATCACCCCTATCCAACCACCACTAGCTCAACTAAACAATATGAATGTACACCCCCTAGCTCCCCCCCCAACAACTCCAATGAGTGTCGGGACCAGGGTGGCTATTGTGGCGATTATACTGTTCAATCGGTGTATGGAGAAATATGCGATAGGCCCTCCGATCAAATAAATACCTCAACAAATAGCAGCGCTAATCAATATTATTGTTATAGAGATATTAGTACTTTACGTTGCGTTTCTAGTACTGGTGGCTGGTGCGGCGATGGAATTGTAACATGGTCAGCGTCAACTATTGAGGGTAATACAACTTATTATTATTACCCCAGAGAAAGATGTGATTATAACAGTAACCCTCCATATTCAAGAACTCCGGCATCGAGCAGTAATAACTATCAATATGAATGTCATACCTCAACTGTCTGTACCACAACCGGTGGCTGGTGTGGCGATTATACTGTTCAAGCGGAGTATGGGGAATCTTATGATTGTGGAGGTGGCGATAATAAATGTTGTTTTCAAGATACCGACTCTGGCAAAATACGTGTATCAAATTGTGTACATAATACTAGTACTTGCGGTGACCACCGCGAAGATTCTTGTTTTGAGGGTTGCGATTACGAAGAAAATTATCACCCCTCACCTGGTAGTACCAACCAAGATATACAATATGAATGTACACCTGCTAGCTCCACCCCCAACGCTCCTGGTGAATGTCAAGACTATGGTGGCTATTGTGGCGATGGTATAGTACAAGAGACCTATGGTGAGGAGTGTGATTATAATGTAACAACCACTTTAGCTTGGAGCACTTCCACCCAATATTGTGATGAGAATTGTCAAATAAAAACAATACTAGCAGCCGATAGACTCGTCTGGACTACTGTTCCGGGCAACTCAACACTTGGCACCTCAGAATTTCAAGTAACGAAATATCCAGTTTATATTTTAGGACATAGCGGATTAAGTGCTCACGTACCAATAGTTTGTAACACTAGTACTAATAATTGTGCCTTAACAACGCCCCCTAGTAATAACCATACTTCTAGGATAGCTCAAGTTACTCGACCAATGGCTCAAGACATGTGTGCCGCCATTGGAGCCCACCTAATTACTAATGAGGAATGGATGACCATTGTTAGAAACGTTGAAGATAAGAACGCTAATTGGTCGGGTGGACAAGTTGCCCAAGGTCATCTCAACACGAGTAGTTCATCTTTTATCCTTTCTAATAACCAGAGTGTTTTTTATTTAGTTAATAAGTATACGGAGCACATTAATTCTTATATTGTTCCCAGTGAAGGACAATGGCCCACTCTTATTTCGGACCCCGACTGTAATAATGATAGCTATTATATTGGTTGGCGGAATGATTGTATTAATTATAAGTATAGTGCCTCTTCCTATCATTACTATCCTTATAACGCCATAGGCAATTGGGGTGCATTAAACCCCAATAAATTCCTACCAGGTTATTATACTAGTGTTACTAGCGCAACAACAAGCCGTAACGCGGGGTATGGCACTATAACTCTTAAAAAGAATGCTCCTTTCGGGCAATACTGCTTAGTAAGAAATGGTAGTTTTGCGGATGATGTAATAAAAGGATTATTACAATTACAATTTGAGAGTTGTAGTGACGATTATTATGCTGCCTTTAGATGTGTAAAAAACACAACAACACCATGAAACATTATAATCAAGAGACAAATAAATACGTTAAGCTAATTATTGTTACTGCCACTATATTATTAATTTTGGTTGGCTTATTAATTTGGCACTTTGTTCAGCAAAATAACCAACAAATTAGTAATATCGGGGTTACTACTACTCAAGAAATTGTTAATATAAACCCAGACGACCCTGATGGTGATGGGTTAAATAATATCATGGAGCAGGAATTTGGTAGCGACCCTTATAAGGCTGATACTGATGGTGATGGAATTGATGATTGGCATGAAAAATCGCTAGGTACTAATCCGCAAAATCCCGATACTGATGGTGATGGAGTGGGTGATTACCAAGAAGTTTATGTTGACTTAGCTGATCCGCTAGGTCCGGGAGATTTAGATAGTGATGGCGATGGATTAAGTGATAAGCAAGAGTTAAAATTGGGCTCTAATCCTCATGCCGCAGATAGTAATCAAGATGGAATAAATGATGGCCAAGCACTGGAACAAAAGGTGGATTTAACCAATAATGACTTTGATAATGATAAAATAACCAATTTTGAAGAAAAATTACGAGGTACTGACCCTTATAAGGCTGATAGTGATGGTGATGGAATTGATGATTGGCATGAAATTTTTGGAAATTCCCCCTAAGGTCTCTAAACCTATCAAAAGAGAAAATAACCTATTAAGGAAACTATCAAACCCAGCATAACTCCAGCGGCAGTTTGCAGGGGGGTGTGGCCAATTTTTTCTGTAAGATGTGGATATCGTTTATCTAGGTAGTTATCATCGTCTAAATCATCTACCAACTTATTTATTACTCCTCCCTGGTTACCTAATTGACGACGTACGCCAGTAGCATCACGCAAGGTTAATAAAGTAAAGACTAAAGCAATAGCAAAACCAGGATAGGTTATGCCTTTTTCTAAACCAATAATAGTAGTAAGGGCGCTAGTAATGGTAGCGTGCCCCGAAGGCATTCCCGAATAAGCCCACAAAATAGACCAACTTAATTTTTGATGATTTTGTTTAATAAAAATTTTGCTTATTTGAGCTATAAAAGCCGCGACTAGGGGAATAATAAGAATTTTCATATGTTTATTGCTAATAGTCTATTATAGCAAAAAATTTATTAATCAGCTACAATAGCTATAGGTTTTAATTATTAAAGATATATTATGAAAATAGTCATCCGGGCCGGTGGACTAGGCACTAGACTATGGCCGCTGAGCCGTCAAAATAATCCCAAACAATTTCAGGCTCTGCTGGGGGACAAGACGATGGTTAGAACTACCTACGAAAGAATTGTCGGACTGTTAAATCAACCGGCAGATTTATTTATTTCCATTAACGAACTCATGGTTAAACGGCTTAAACTAGAAATTCCTGAAGTTCCACTAAGTAATATCATTGTGGAAACAGAGTGTCGTAATACTGGTCCAGCTATGTGTTTGGAGGTTTGTTATTTACAAAAATATTGTCAGCCTGATGACATTATCGCCTCATTGCCTTCAGATGACTATATTTCTAATAATGAAGCTTTCGCCGACTTGCTTAGATCTAGTGAACAATTTTTACATCAAAATCCTGATTATATTTTAACCCCGGCTGTTAAGCCCACTGTCATTGATACTGGCTATAGCTATCTTAGAGCCGGACAAAACCTACAAAATATCGGCCAAGAAAGTATTTTTGTAGTTAATGATGTAGTGGAAAAACCCAATGAAGATTACTGTCGCGAACTAATTAATTCCGGGGTATATTATTGTCATACTGGTATGTATATTTGGCGACTACAGACTATTGCTGATTTATTTGCCCAGTTTCAACCAGGCATGTATCAGACATGCCAAAAGGTGGTAGATTTATTAATTCATTATGGTAACAATGAACAAATTCGCCAGCTATATAGTCAACTAGAAAAAATGTCCATTGAATCAGCAATTACCGACAAGGTAGACAGACTAGCGATGAGCGTATCTAATCGGGTAGGCTGGAGTGACCTTGGAAAATGGCCAATTTTATATAATATTTTATCTGATGGTACGGGATCCAATGTAATGAAAGGACAAATAGTATCTCGGGAGTCCAAAAATAATCTAGTCTTTTGCAATTTAGTGGATAAATTAGTGGTTATTAACGATGTTAGCGACCTTGCCGTGGTAGATACTGGTGATGTGCTTTTTGTTTCTTCGCTTAAATCAGCCAATAACATCAAAGACATTATTGAGGACTTAAAACAACGTGGTCTTCAGAAATATATTTAATTATGATCAATAGCCATAATTTTAATTTTGTTAACACCAGAAAACGAACTAAATGGCCGATATGGCTTTTGTCTATTGTGGTTTTTTTACTCTTGTGCTGGGGCTTATTATATCTTAATAAGCGTCTTGAAGCGCGTCGTGAGCGGTTACAATATTGGCAAGAACGAGAAGCTGAGCAAGCAGATAAAATAGTAACTATAATTGAGGGCTGGAACAACGAACAAATCGCCGCTAAATTAGCTGAGAATAACTTAGGGTTTACAGCTAAACAATTTTTACAAGTAGTCGGTGAACCACGTCAAGATTATCGGCTTTGGCCGACTAGCAAGTGGCCGCAAGATTTTTCTGACCGTTATGATTTTCTTAAAGATAAACCAAAATATTTTGGCTTAGAAGGTTATCTGTTCCCTGATACTTATCGTTTTAGTCCTTCCTCCACTCCGGAAGAAGTCATTATCCGGTTTTTAGATAATTTTAACCGCCAGCTAACACCGGCTATGCGCCAAGACATTGAGAATCAAGGAAAAAGTATTTATGAGATTATTACCATGGCTTCTATTTTAGAAAAAGAGGTTCGCAATGAGACCGATATGAAACTTGTAGCCGATATTTTCTGGCGTCGTCTTAAAAATGGTCAACGGCTAGAGTCTTGTGCCACTTTAGCTTATGCTCTAGGGGAAAATAAGCCTCAATATTCTTATGAGGAAACCCGTCTAGCCTCACCATATAATACCTATATTAATGATGGCTTACCGCCAGGGCCAATTTGCAATCCTGGACTTAAGGCCATTCGAGCGGCTATTTATCCTACTCCTAATGATTATAATTTTTTCCTCAGCCGACCAGATAATGGTCAAACTATTTTTAGCCGCACTTTTGAGGAGCATGCATTAAATAAAAATAGATATCTACAATAAAAAAGTCCACTATTTTAGTGGACTTAAAAAAATTAAAAGTTAATGCCCTTGATGATAGCCTCTAGTCTCCAGCTATCGTAGACATTGTTAATGAATAAATCAGCACCAGCAGACCTAGCTACCTCTTGGGCATTATCTCCATAACTGCTTACAGCAATTATGGTAAGCTGGGGTTGTTCGGTCCTAAGGTGACGAACAATATCTAACCCCCGTAATTCACTACTATCTTCCGTTTTTAAAAATAACGGATGTCCTATTTCCACTATGGCCAAATCAACCTCGGTACAATGGCTTACGGCTGTTGCCTCATCTCGGGCTACCGAGATATTTACTGACCTTAAAATCTTCTCTAACACCCGTTTCAAGAATGTTATGACCTGGTCATCACTCTCGACTATCAAAACCTGAAGTTGCTGTTTCATTTTTTTTCCTTTTTTTATTTATTAAAGAACAATTAATTTATTTTACTTTAACTCAAATTAAAAAAACCGTCAACAAAGCTTGACAAGCGATTATTTTTTGCCTATTATGATAACACGTCGCAGACAGCAGGTAGTATTAAGCGTAAAATCCTGCCGAGACACAATTTACTCTATTTAGGGTTAAACTGCGATGTCTACATGGCAGTTTTATTTTTAATCAACATTATGGCCAAAACTAAACAACAAAAACAAGCAATTGTCCAAGAGCTAGAAACTAAATTAACCCAAGCTAATTTTATTATTTTTACTTCTTTTAATGCTTTATCAGTCAAGGATGGAGAGGCCTTACGCCAAAAGTTAATTAATGAACAAAGTGAATTTTTAGCCGTTAAAAAGACTCTACTTACTAGGGCACTAGAAAAATTACCGCTAGAAGAGCGGCCAACTGCTAAAGATTTTGCCGGTCAAGTGGCAGTTATTTTCGCCTATGGCGATCAAATTGCCCCAGCTAAAATAATCCGAGATTTTCAAAAAAAAGATGAAGCTAATAGATTGATATTTTTAGGTGGCTTATTAGATAATCAGTGGCTTTGTGCCAGTGAAATAGAATCATTAGCTAGTCTGCCCAGCAAATCAGAATTACAGGCTCGTCTAGTTGGTGCTATTCAAAGTCCAATTAGTGGCTTGGTTAATGTTTTGGCTGGTAATTTACGAGGTCTAGTCATTACCCTGAATAGAATCGCTGATCAAAAAGCTTAATAAAATCCGTTAATTGCGGAATTAATTTATAATAATTATATGACTGAAGAAATGAATCAACCCGAGGAACAAGTTGAAGTTCCTAGTAAATTTAAAAAACTAGTAGAAGAAATTGAGAAGATGTCAGTTTTAGACTTATCTGAGCTAGTGAAAATTTTAGAGAAAAAATTTGGCGTAAGCGCTACAGCCCCGGCTATGATGGTTGCTGGTCCAGTAGCTAACAATGAAGCTGCCCCAGTTGAAGAAAAAGATAGTTTTGACGTAGAGCTAACTGAGGCGGGCAGTACTAAAATTGCTGTTATTAAGGCTATCCGAGAAATTAATCCTGATTTGGGATTAAAAGATGCCAAAGATTTAGTCGATGCTGCTCCAAAAATAATCAAAGAAGGCATCAAGAAAGAAGAAGCCGAAGCCATCAAAGCTAAAATTGAAGAAGCTGGCGGCAAGGTTACCTTAAAATAAGCTTTTTACTCTAAATACAAAAAGAGCTATAGATTTATAGCTCTTTTTGTATACCTTTAATATTTATTACGGCATTATTAATTTTTGTATGCCCTGATTAGTTAAAGTATATATATATTTATCTTTTTGGTTCATAGCCATAGTCTGAACTGGCGAATCAGCTATGAGATATTGGCCCAATACCGCTCCATCTACTCCATAGATAATAATTCTTGAACCAGTAGATTCTAGACAGTTAAAGCTCTTGCCGTCAGAAGATAATTGACAATTAAGCCAACCTGCAAGCGGCGGCTCAACAGTAGCTATGGTAAAAGTCTGCTTACGCCCATTATTGAATTTCAGTACCTGCCCATCGCGGTAAAAGACATAAACTTGTCCGTTAATCGCTAATCCAGCAATTTCACCCGTAGGCAGGGTATCGGTATTCCATTTTTGACCATTAACCATCGCATCTTCCTTTACTTCATAGCGTCTTATCTGATTATTCTCATCAATTAGGTAAAGACGGCCATTAAAAAAAGTTAAAGCCTTAATTTGTTTTACTGGTTCAACGAGTGGCCATAATTTCCATTGGCCCTGATGATCAAGTGAAGCTAGTTGGCCATTAGTGGCGGCAAAATACCAATTATCATTATTAGCAGTCATGGCCTCAATTCCTTCCCAACCCTCTGGCCAAAAAACACTTTGCCATTCTCCTTGGTCGTTTTGATAAATAATTTTCTTTTCACTATTATTTACCCAAGCTAGTAATTGGTCGCTAAGTCCAAGCAATTTATCACTAGAAGTTACGACAATATTAGGTTGACCAGTAACTATTTCTCCATTACGGAGAGTATAAATATGACGTACTTCTCCTATAAGTTTTTCTTGTTCTAGGGCAGCCGTCTGCCAGCGTTCATTAATGGCTTCAGGTACTTTGGGCTGAGTTTCTTGCCATTGTTTAATTAATTCTCCTGCTTCATCTAAGCTTTGATTAGCTGCAGTTAAATTATTATATAGCAGATTAGCCTCAATTTGTTTGTGTTTTTGCTCTACTAGGGCTAATTGATCCATTTGCTCCTGTAATTTAGTTTGGCTTATTTGTCGTTGATGCTGCCACACTATGCCCCCAACAAGTAGGAGAAGACATAAACCACAGAGAAGCAAAAAGATACGACTTCGTTTTTTGAGATTATACCATGAATGGCGCGGACCACAACGATAACGAAAGCAGCGGGCCACCCTCTGACGTAAGTGGGATAGTCTATTCTTTATTGGCCTTAAACGACGCTCAATAGGCCACCACCATTTTTCAACCATCCGACATCTCCATGGCGCAGTCTTAAGCCACCAGGCGGTAATATAGTGGCTAATAGATTGTAATTTAGGCTGAGTTTTATACCATAAGCTTTTAATAAAACATGAAAGCTTGTGGCTGTTTAAGCTTAATGACGACCAGATAGGCCAAGCCTGAATTTTATGTTGTATGATAATTACTTTGTGCTTAAAGCGTTGCCAGTGACGATGGCAATTATCTATCCAGGGTCGATGGACTAATTTTACTAGCCACCGCCATAAACTCACGCCAGTTCTTTTTAATATATTACTCAATTTTGACCAAGCAGAAGGATTAAGAATTTTTTCTGTCTGTTCTTCGGTAAGTTGCAAATTACTGCCAATTAGCTGGGTTCTACTAGTTGTTGGCTGGACATGAATTTTAGTAGTGGCTAATTGTCCCTCATCTTGTGATTCACTAAAGGGGACTCGTTTAATAATTAAACCCAAAAAATCTACTCGTCGGTTGGTTTGCTGTAAAAAATTTTTTAATTTCTCAGCACCAACCAGCGGGGACTTATTAACCAACAAATTAAGAGCCGTAGTGGGTTCAATATACTCAGCTAGAGCTTCATTACTAATTAAACAATAACTACGATTAGGCATTATTCCGCTAATAATTTCTTGAAAAAAATAATTATTACCTATCTCATTTTCTTTTGGCGCCCCAATGATTTTAATAACTTGTTGACCATTAGGCCAGGTGGGCAGTAAAATCCAAGCCTGATTATAGCCAATAGACGCTAAAAATAATTTTTTTTCAGTTAAAAGACCAATGGTAGCATTTACCTCTGGCTGAACTGAACGAATTTTATGTTCTTCTAAAAAGGAGATTAAATCATGATTGGTTTCTTGGATGGCTGTAGTAAATAACTTTTCTAAATCTTCCGGACTAGGATATTCATTCTGGTCTATTTCTAGCTGTCCATAATAATTCAGCTTTGGTCGCTCGCTAAAAAAATCTAACAACAATTTAGCTTTAGCATTAGTAGCATTAATTTCTACTAAACTAAAAATTTTACCTACTCGAGCAAAGCGTAGTTCATTAGATTCATCGCCGTGGTCGGCTTCAGCCCAGGAAATTTTAGCAATTGAATTGCTTTTTTGCTCAGCGCTTAACAAAAGGGAAGCAAGCTTATATGGCATAAATATACACTAGAAAATATAGGTAAGAATAACAATCTTGACGAAAGTAATTATATAAGATATTATTGTTTTAGACAAGGACTAATAAAAAGTTTATACAGCTCTTAAAATTATATATGCTAGAAAAGTTATTTAGTTCTCAGGCTAGAATAAAATTACTTAAACTTTTCCTATTTTCCCAGCCAGAAGAAGCTTTTTATGTGCGTCAACTTTCACGGCAACTTAATCTTCAATTAAATTCAGTTCGTCGGGAACTAGCTAACTTAGAAGATATTGGTCTTTTAAGGGTTAAAACTGATAACCACCAGACGGATAAAAAATTTTATCAGGTTAACCAAGATTTTTATCTGTTAGAAGAGTTAAGAACATTATTTGCTAAAGCTGAAGTTGGTCAAGAGGATAAATTAGTTAATGATTTACAGAAATTGGGCTCTATTGACCTATTAATTTTAACTGGTTTTTTTACTAATGATCCTTTGGCACCTACCGATATATTAATTGTCAGTAATCATTTTAATAAAAATAAACTAAGCGATCTTATTAATCATCTAGAACAGGCCTCTGGTCATGCTATCCGCTACACCTTAATGACTAAAGAAGAATTTAATTATCGAGAAAGTATGGCTGACATTTTTCTTTATAAAATTCTACATAGTCATAAAAAAATTATAATCAATAAATTATTATCTGGGGAGGGAGCATAATTATTTCACTTCATATATTCAAAATAACCCAGTATTTATGCTGGGTTATTTTTATGTTTAGCACTCTTGACACCTGACTGCTAAGAGTGCTATACTGATAGTGCCTTAAAAAATTATAAACTATATGGAAAAACGGCCGGCATTAATCTTAAAATTATTAACCGAAGAATATATTAAGACAGCCACGCCAGTAGCTTCCCAGACTTTAGTAGAAAAATATGGTTTAGATTTTTCTCCGGCTACAGTTCGTAATGACTTAGCTGATCTAGAGGAGAAGGGGTATATTAAACAACCCCATACTTCAGCTGGCCGTATTCCCAGTGAATTAGCCTATCGCTATTTCATTAAACAATTAAAAAATGAAGTGCCTAGTCGTGAAGTACAGAACATACTCAAACCGTACTTTGATGATTTAGATAATAATTGGAAGCCACTAGCTAAAACCCTAGCCCAGTTGACAGATAATGGTATCTTTTGGTCATTTCACCGTTATGATTCTTATTATACTGGATTAAGCGGCCTTTTAGGTCAGCCAGAATTTAAACAATTACCATTAGTCTATGATATTTCTCAGGTAATAGATAGTCTAGAAGAAATTATTGCTGATATATTTGACGAAATACCGGAAAAACCAGTTATCCGTTTGGGTAGTGATAGTCCCTTTGGTCCTTTTTCTAGCACTATTTTAACCAAATATCGTTATGGGGAAAACCTCGGTTTATTTGGTCTCTTAACACCTATTAGAAATGATTATCCAAAAAATTTTAATTTAATAAATTATGTCTACAACCACATCCAAAAAAAAGGATAACCAAGAAACAGACAGCCACCATAATGAATCTTCCCTAATGGTTAAGCTTAGTGATTATCAAGAGTTAGAAAATAAATATAAACGAGCCTTGGCGGATCAACAAAATCTAGTAAAACAACACCACAAAGACCGCAGTCATTATATTAAATATGCCAATGAACAATTACTGCTAACAATATTACCGATTTATGACAATTTAAAATTAGCCTATAAACATTTTAATTTAGATAATCCCTCTAGCTGGTTGGATGGTTTAAAATATATTGTTAAGCAATTTAAAGATATTTTAAGACAAGAAAATGTAGCAGAAATTGAAACTAACAATCAACCATTTGACCATCACACTATGGAGGCCGTAGAAATTATTGACACCGACAATAAAGAACAAGACAATATGGTAGCTGAAGAAATTAGACCGGGTTATAAGCTAGCCGATCGGGTAATTATTCCAGCTAGAGTGAGGGTGTATCACTATAAGCATCAAAACGGCTCAATGCCGCTTGATCATAATTAATTAATTTTAGCGACCAGCTTTTATTTGTCCCCCAAAAGAAAATA
>CAZLFO010000004.1:0-14097 GCA_964558835.1 uncultured Gammaproteobacteria bacterium | reverse complement strand
TGGTTTCTTCCTCATAGATTAGTTCATAGTGTTGAGGATTAACTACAGTAGAGTAAAGATAATGTTTATTATTTTTAGGATCATCAGGTATTTTAGCAATATAGGTATTAAGGCCACAGGTAGAAGTAATACCTAGATCACTAAGACAAAGACCACCAATTATTCCAGTAGAGGTGGGAGCTGGGGGATAGGCACCAAAATCATTATAATACATCTCTAGAGCTAAAGAGAGATTGTGGATATCACTTAAACGACGAGAGTCACGAGCTTTAGAACGAGCACTATTAAAAGCCACAACAGAAAGAGTAGATAGTATACCAACAATGGCAATAACTACGAGAAGTTCAATTAAAGTAAAGGCCTTATTAGGATGATGAGGTAATTGTTGCTGAGAGATATTAGATTGGGAAGAATAACTAATCATGAATTATTAACTATTTATATAGACTACTAATAGTATAACATAATAATTAACCTTATGGGATATTATAACAAATATAAGGGGGGGGACAAGTAAAATTGTTAACCAATAATTTCTTCAATGCGACGGAGGTGGGAACTATCTGCCCGCCAATAATCATAGACGCTAGTAAGGCCATGGCTGCCCTCTTCAAAACGATGAAAATCAGAGCCAGCAGTAATAATCATATCATTTCTTTCGGCTAAGTCTTGCAGATAAAAAATAGCTCCCAGGCTATGGTGCGGCGATAACACCTCTAGCCCTTCTACCCCTAAAGATTTTAATTGAGCTACTAACTTAGCCGGTACTACCCTTCCCTTAGCAGGGTGACAGAATACTAATTGTCCGCCTAATTTCTTCTTTAAATTAACAACCCTTTCTAAATTAACAGTACTTAGTCTTAGTCTACCTACCTTTTTATTATTAAAAAGCAAAGCAATGGCCTCTTCTTCTCTAAAAAATGGGTTATTTAATGTTTTAGCAATAATTTCTCGATTACCCGGCAAACTTAAAATAGCGTCTAGCAAGCCATTGGTTGGCACATAATTACTAAATTGATCAAGAACAGCTTCACTACCAGCCACTAATATTCTAGCTTTAACCAATTTAAAAAAATGCCATCTTAAACGGGCAAGCCAATGCCTTTGAGTGTTTTCCATCAATTCATTAAACTCTTGACTATCCAAGGGCAAATTATACCACAAGATATTTATTTGTTGATTATTAACTCTGGTATAGATTTCTATCCCCGGTACTACTTTTATTCCTAGTCTGCTACAAGCAGTATAGAACTCAGGGTAGCCAGCCGTAGTATTGTGGTCCGTCAGTGAGGCTATTTTTACTCCTTCACGAGCTAAAAAATGAGCCACCTCGGTTGGCGACAAATATCCATCGGAATAAGTAGAATGGAGCTGTAAATCAATAATCATAAATATAATAAATTAATTTCTATCTCCTCTAGGAGCCCCTCAGCCCGCTCTGGCTCAGGACCAGATTTAGTAACAAAATAAATAGCTGTCCGAAAGGCGGTAAAATAATAATATAATCTAAAACGTTCTAACCAATTTTCTGGCAAATTCTTTCCCATAGCTTGACTATAGGATGAAAGGAATTTATCTTGAGCCTGATGCCAATATGATTCATCATTAATTTGGCCCAGACCCATAAAAATTAACTGCTGACTAAATGACCCAATGTCTCTTAAGGGGTCGCCTAAACAAAGATCAGACCAATCAATAATAGCTACCCCTTTTTCAGTAATAATAACATTTTCGGGATGAATATCACCATGGATTATCGCTAACTTGTCCGGTGTCGGCCAGAGTCTGCTTTCCCAGGCCTCTAAATAGTCATAAATCCTGACAAATCGTTCATAATGTTGAGGTGTGTTCCGTTGAATCCTCTCTAAGGCTCGCTCCCGTCCTGGTGTTATTTGACCAATCTTTTGAATCCGACTTTCTGGCTGCTCATTAAAGCCCAAAGTGAGAGTGTGCAGTCTAGCTAACCACTGGGCTATGGGGGTGAGCTGATTACTAATTTCTTCCCGGGAGTGCGTAGTAAAATATTGACACAAATTATCTCCCGGCAAGCCCAAATAAAACATCGCTCCGTATTGAGAGTCATAAAACAAGGGTCTATTAGTTAAAAATTGTCCTCCGGGAATATTCTGGCGCCAAATAAATTCCAGGTTCTCCATTGCTTGTCGCCGCGAGTCATTACTATGAGCTGAACAATATACTATGGCCTGATGTTCTAACCCACTATTTACATAAGAAACGAAGTAAGCTGCCACAATACTATAATAATCATGAATAATATTCTCTTTAATGATTTGAATATCGTGTACCACAATATTAGACCAGCAGAACTCTGATGTAGATAAACGTTCGTTCAAAAGCTGACTAACATGATGAGGATTGAAAAGATCTTCTATTTCTGCCATATATTTTTATTTAGACTCTGGCCACCTGCGCCAATGCTCTCGCCAAATCTTGGCTTGCAGGCTGCAAAACATTTTATCTGTTTCCAACTTCCATGGCTGACTGCGGGGGTCCATAATAGAACGAACACTTTTAGTTAATTGCTCAGCTCCTCGAATAATTTCTTCTGGATTCCAAGCCCGTCCGCCAAATAAAGCAAAATCACGATTACTGGCCCACCACCAGGCACAACTAGCCAAACCCCAGTGTAAATGCCGCGATACCCATTCTTGGTTGCTATCACCCTTAAAATGAATGGCCGCCCGTTGAGCTAAATTGGCAAGAGACCATAACCTCTGCTGGATTTTATTACTTCGGTCATCCCAAATAGCATAAGGCTCTTTAGCTTTCAGTTCGGATGGCCAACTTTCCCAGGAGGCTGACACAATATTGGCTATGGGGTGAGGGCTGATGGCCATTGCTTCAGAAACCGTGAGTTTCTTAATAGAATGATCTGCTAAACATTTCTCTAAATTCCCGCGAATATCTAAATGCCTAAGCCCATATAACTCTCCATCAGTGGCTGTTAGTAAAGTTTCCGGACAATTAGTTTTAGTGGCTAACGCCTCAGGTGGATATTTTTTTGACCACTCTCTTTGTCGAACCGCCACCATCATTCCTGATCCCTCATCTTGATAAAATAACTGCTTAGGCTGGTTTAATGTCCCACCAATATGAATTTCATCCACTACTGCATAACTGTAACCTCTACTGGCTAGCCAAACTAAAAGTTCAGGAGAATAAGCAAGCTCAGGGGCAAAAAACCCTGAAGGACGGTTAATCTTAAATACTCTAGCTAGTATTTTTTCTTGAGCCGCCACCTGGCAAGCAACTTCCTCTCTTGTTATTTTAGGCAGCAAGGCATGCCAATAGGCTGAACCTAAGAGTTCAACTTGCCCGCGCGCCACTAATTTCTGCCAATCAGCAATTAATTTCTCTTGGTCTAAATTTAATAATTGCTCAAGTAAACAGCCGCCAAAATTAAGGGTTATTTTAGCCTCTGGGTGGCTTAATAAAGCCCTGGCCAACCTCCTGTAGCTTAATTTAGCCGCCTCTAAGACAAAGTCATTACTACTTAACGGCGGCTGATAAAAATGCAAAACATTAATCCAGCGCATATTAGTATTTTAAAGCTCGTCGATATAAACGAATATATTTTTGAGCTGGCATTTTCCACGAAGTGGCCTGTTTCATATCTCGCCGCACTAAAGCGCTCCAGCTGGACTCATGATAAAAATTTTCAATGGCCCTAATAATGGCGGTATACAGGGCGATATTAGAAAAACTGTTAAAAACAAAGCCAGTGCCCCGATTAGTTCGGGGATTATAATTAATAACTGTATCATTAAGTCCGCCCACATTACGAACAATAGGGACACAACCATAACGCATAGCAATTAGTTGGTTAAGGCCACAAGGTTCATGATGCGAAGGAAGAAGAAGACAGTCGCTTCCTGCATAAATTAATTGTTCAAATTGCCAATTATCATTATATGGAAGAAAAATTAAACGTTTAGGATATTGTTTTTGCCAGTCTTTTAATTTATCTACATAATAAGCGTCACCATCGCCTAAAATAATAAGCTGAAGCTCTTGCTTAAGCAACCAATCCATAATACTCATAATAAGACTAAAACCCTTCTGAAAAGTTATGCGGGAGGTTACGCAAAATAAAGGTATGTCTTTATTTACTTGCAATCCTAATTTTTCCTGCAAAGCTGCTTTATTCGCAGCCTTGCCTTCAATAGCGGTATGCCAATCATATTGTACCGGCAAACTTTTATCACTAGCGGGGTTATAATCAAAATAATCAATACCATTAATAATTCCAAAGAGACGATCAGCACGATGACGAAGGATGCGATGTAGATTCTGACCAAAATGACGGGTCATAATCTCCTCACGGTATTGTTCACTAACCGTATTTATAATATCAGCATTAAGAATAGCTCGCTTAACAAAATTAATATATTCTAAGTCCGGATCATTAAAGGCTGGCAATTTCTTAACGCCAAAATCTTTCTTTTCGGGCGGTGTCTCCCACCAATTATGGCCAAACTGAAAAATTAAATTATGAATGGTAAATACTGTCCGAGCTCCCCGTAAAGCTGGTGAATGTTTAAACTGAGTATTAAGAAGCTGAGGAATAAGCCCAGACTGCCAATCATGACAATGGATAATGTCAGGTTGAAATTGGAGCAATTCCAATAACCGCAAACTCGCAACATCAAAAAGATAAAAACGGGCGTTATCATTAGGAAAACCATAAATCTCCGGTCTTAAGCCAAAATAATCCTTTTGCTCCACAAAATAAACCGGCAGACCGTCCATTAAATAACCCTGCCAATAATTAACACTCACCGTCTGACCACCGATATCCAGCAAAATATTATGATAAATTTCTTTAAGCTTAAAAGCCGTCTTATCTATAATCTGGTTATATAATGGAGTAATTACTATTACTTTGTGGCCTAAACGACCAAGTGCTTTAGGCAAACTTCGGGCTACATCAGCTAGCCCGCCAGTCTTGCTAAAAGGCGCTACTTCTGAAGAAATACTAGCGATGTTTAATATCTTTTTCATAAAATTAAACCAACATAGTTGTCCGGCTCTGAGCCGCACATAAGGCTATAGCTAAAGCGTCAGCAGCATCATCAGGCTTAGGTATGATTTTAAGATTAAGTATTAATTTAACCATTCTTTGAACTTGTTGTTTACTACCCTGTCCATAACCAACTACTGCTTGCTTAACTTGTAATGGAGTAAACTCTAAATAGGGGATAGAATGCTGACCAATAGCTAACATCACTACTCCTCGAGCTTGCCCTACCCCAAAAGCAGTAGTGACATTACGACAAAAAAACAATTGCTCAATACCCACTAAATCTGGCTTATATTCACTTAATATCTCTCCCGCCTTGTAATACAACAAACAAAGCCTTTTGGTTAAATCAACCTTAGCTGGCGTCCTTAGTGAACCATAATCAAGACAAGTTAATTTATCTCCTTTAACTTCAATGACCCCGAAACCAGTGTCGGCTAGTCCAGGGTCAAAACCTACAACAATATAATGTTGTTTAACTATTAATCCCATTCGATATTAGTATAATAATCACTAACATCCTCGCATTCTTCTAATAATTCAATAAAATTCTCCAATTTTTCCTTATCGGCAGTCTCATGAATAATAATTTTTTCTTTAGCTACCTGTTGTAATTCGGCTACCTCCGTATTAATCGATAACTCCTCTAAAAACGTCTTAACTTTCTGTAAATCTTCTGACTTAGTATAAATAGTTATACCTTCATCTTCTTTAAAAATATCTTCCGCTCCTTGATCAATAAGTTGAAGTTCAAAATCATCCCAATCTGCTATTTTATCTTTTAATGATTCGCTGGCTATTTGAATTACCCCTCGAGGGGTAAAATTCCACATTACTGGGGCCAAACTACCGCCCACCCTAGAAAAAAGATGACGGATAGTAGCAGCAGTACGATTACGATTATCAGTAAGACATTTAATAATAAATTGGCTACCAGCTGGTCCTTTACCTTCATAAATTAACTCTTCAATCTGCTGTCCTTCGCCGCCTCCAGTTCCTCGTTTTATGGCTCTTTCAATGTTTTCTTTAGGCATGTTGGCCTGTTTGGCTTTCTCCATAGCCAGGCGTAAAGTAAAATTAGTAGCCGGGTCTCCGCCCTTGTCACGAGCTGCAATGCTAATTAAATTACCTAGCTTAGTAAAAATAGCGCCACGCTTGGCATCAACTACAGCTTTTTGACGTTTAGTAGTCGCCCACTTAGAATGTCCAGACATAAGAAATCTTTGAATAGTAATAAGTTTAATTCTAAATTACCACACTTTTTGATAAAGAGCAATAATCTTGCTATAATAATGAAACTTAATAACTAATAAATTATGTCTATTCTTGATAACCCTACTAAGCGTCTAGCCCTAGATAGCCATAAAGTCGGCGAGTCTATTGCCCTACTGCCTAACCAGTTAACTCAGGTCTTAGAAGACATCAAAAAACAGCCTCAGCATAAATTAACCCCATCAGTGAATAAAATTATAGTCAATGGGATGGGTGGTTCTAATTTAGGAGCTCGCCTCATTGCTTCAATCTTAGCCGAAAAATTGCCCCTGCCCCTGCTAATAGAACCAGGCTATACTGTCCCTGGCTATGTCGACCGTGAAACTCTCTATATTATTAGCAGTTATTCAGGAACCACCGAAGAACCACTAAGCGTTATTCCTCAACTTAAAAAACGGCATTGTCAAATAGCCGCTATTACCGCCAACTCTTCTAATAATCCCCTCGCTCATCTAGCTCATCGCAATAATTGGCCAGCTTATATTTTTAACCCCCGCTACAATCCTTGTGGACAACCTCGCCTAGGTTTAGGGTATGCCACCTTTGGACTCCTGGGGTTGCTTCATCAATTACAACTTTATCCTTTAGACATCAAAGGCGCTCAACAATTAGTAAAAGAACTGACTAAACTTAATGAAACTTGGCTACCGGAAAGACCAACTAGCAAAAATAAAGCTAAAACATTGGCTACTAAATTATATGGCCGCCAAATCTGGCTAGTTGGACCTGACTGCCTTAGCGGCAATCTTCACATTTTACGCAATCAATTAAATGAAACAGCTAAGAACCTAGCTAATTATTTAACCGTCCCAGAGTTAAATCACTATGCAATGGAAGGGCTCTCATTTCCGCCTAATCTGCCAGAAACAATTATTATTCTATCTTTTAAAATTAAGGGTCTGTCTGAACGTCTAGAACAACGGCTTTATCTTACTGATAAAATTTTTAAACAAAATAAATTACCGGTATTAAATTATCAGGTACAATCTACTAGCCGTCTAGGAGGGGCCCTAGAAATACTGGCTTTTGGCAGTTGGCTTAGTTATTATTTGGGCTTGCTTAATGAAGTAGATCCGGCTAAAATCCCTTGGGTAGACTTATTCAAAAAAGAACTGGCTTAATTTTTTAACTTAAATAATATGACTATTAAGGAGGGGCTTCGGCTAATTTTTAGCCGAAAAAAAATCTTAACCTGGTTAATAACCAGCGGCTGTTTATTTTACCTACCGCCCTCTGTCCAGGCGCAAACATTAGCATTCCGAGAATTATTGCCACGGCCGACTAGCAATGAAGTAGAATATTTAGAAATTGTTAACTTAAGCCAAGAAAATATAAGCTCGGCTGGCTGGCATATTGCCGATGAAGCTAAACGCGATCAACCTAACCCTCTGCCTGATTATCTTCTGGCTCCAGGGCAAATTTGGCACATTGACACAAAAACCCTTGGTCTTAGCTTAAATAACGAAGCAGAAACTTTATATCTATGGCAACCTGATGGTACTTTGGCCGATTCTTTAAATTATACTAAAGCTCCTAGTGGCGCTATTTACCGCCGCCATGAGAACAACTGGGAGTGGATAGAAAACACTATTAATCCAAGCTCTACTAGCCCCACAGTCCAAGAAACCACTACCCCTCCAGCCAGTCAAACAACAACTACTTTAGATAAAGCTCAGGGCATAGTTAGCGCCCTGCCCTACCAACTATCTAGTCAATATTTTTATATTACCTCTCCGGATAATACCAGTGGATTAAAAATTTATTGCTATTACAAGCTCTGGCCCCAATTGAAATTAGGGGATTTAATTGAGATAAACGGTACCCTAGTTTCGACCACCCAAGAAATTAAATTAAATATTAAAGGCCCGCAAGATATTAAGATAATATCTAGCAATAACCAATTGAAAGTTAAAGAAATTACTACGCAAGATATTAATACTCTAATGCCCGGACAATTGGTGGTCATTAAGGGCAAAGTGGCAGCTAAGAATCAATCAACGATTTATTTAACTGACGATTTTGGCGAAATACTTATCCAGCTCAAAACTGGCACTGATCTTAAAAATAGTAATTTTACCGTGGGAGAAAGATATAGAATAGTAGGTCTTATTATAGACAACAATGGTCGGCGCCTGGTACCTCGTCAAATAAGTGATATCCAGAAAATTATTCAGCCAGCTACCACTGCGGCTACCACCACTCTAGACTTGACTACTACAACCGTTGCTAAAACTACCTCGCCATTTACTTGGCTAGGAGGGTTATTAATTGCTGGTATAATTGGTGGTTTAGCTTATTGGCTCTCTAAGGCCAAAAATGTTAATTAAATTAATACTAATAATCTCCTGCCATCTTGTCATTGTCATAAATCGTAAAGTAATCTGTGCCAAAAACTTTACAAATCATCTAATAATTTTTGATTGTCAGGAATTTGATAAATATAACTATATTTCACTTAAAACTTTGGCGATTTTTTGTTCCATTATGCCGATAAGTTTTTTGTTGGCTTCAATAATTTTTTCCTGCTCTTCCATTTCCGCGACAAGTTGTTTTTGGACTTCCAGCGGCGGAAGCGGAATTTTGATTTTTGAATACTCTGATATCCAATATCGTTTGTGCGTATTGTGATTGAACTTTATATCCTGCATAGCATAAAACAAAAATTTAGTATCAGCTTTTTTTCTTTTTGTGTGTAATATTTTCATCGCCGAAGATTTTACTTTGAAAACAAAATCCACAAATTTTGTCGCGGTAGTAAAATCATCAAAAATAATCACTGGTAATTTTTCTGCCGGAAAAATGCCGTCATTTTCATTTGTGTATCCCAAAATAAATGTCTGACCAGCTGTTAAGACGGGGGTTCTATATTCATCGCTATAATTAACGGATTTCACAATATACCTTACTGGCTGTTCATATTCTAAAACTTCCCCTAACTCCACCCACTCAACATCTTTTATTTTTCTAATCTCTTGGCCAAAATAACGTCTCTCTCTCTCTAAATCCTCAATCACCGCTTTGGCAGCATCAATCGCTTTTTGTTTGACTTCAATCTGCTCAACAATTTCTTTTTGAACCTCAAGCGGCGGAAGTGGGATTTTATATTTTTTAACATCACCTTTCGTCATAAAGGGCTGACCACCTCCCCGCCTTGGGAATGTATTATCTCTCAAAATATAAAACAAAAATTTCGGATAAAGTTTTTTCTTTTCGGGCGTAAATGTAATTGTATTTTTTATCGCGGTAAAATTTTCATTTGGATAAAAAACTCGTCCACAATTTGCGCCTATTGCTGACAATACAACTGTTCCTACCTCATGCTCAAAGTGTTTCATTCTGCCGTCGCACCCTGCCGCACTAACCCCAAGATATTCTCCATTTTCAATATAAGATTTTTTAGTAAGTTCAGTGTTTCCCCAATCAACCACACAAACATCTTTCAGCTCAACTAATGGCCATTTTTGATTGGCGAAATTAATCGTTTCTATGTATCTATCGCCTGAAAGATTATAGTCATCGCTTTCGGCGATTTTGTCTTTGGCGACAAGATGGGCGATTTTGTTTTGTGTCTCGTTCAGTTTGAATTTTTTATTTTCTTTCAAGGCGGTTTTATATTCTTTGATTATTTCCAACGCCTGCGGCAAATCATTTTTATCTATTTTCCGCCTTTGTGCGCCAAGATCAAAACCGTCGTTTTGAATTTTCAAAAACAGAATATCTTTGGTTTTCTTGGCAAGACCATTGTCAAAAAGCAAAATGCTGGTTTTTACTCCGGCATAAGGATTGAAAACCCCGGGGGGAAGTGATACAACCGCCAAAAGTCCGTCTTCAATCAATAATTTTCTGAGCGCTTTATACGCTGTGGCAGATTGAAAAATTATGCCTTCCGGTACGATAATGCCGGCTCGTCCGTTTGGCCGCAAATGCTCCAAAATATAATCAACAAACAAAACTTCGGAACGGTTGGCTTGCACGGAAAATTGTTTATGCGGGCGAATGCCACCCTTTGGCGACATAAACGGCGGATTGGCAAGCATAACATCAAAATTTTCGTCCCATTTTTCCTCGCTGGAAAGCGTGTCGTATTCAAAAATAGTCGGGCTCGGGAAGCCGTGCAGATATAAATTAACTTTGGAAAGCCGCACCATATCGAGCGAAATATCGTAGCCGACAAAATGGTCCATTAAATTTTTTCGCTCGTCCGGTGTTAAAGGTTTTTCTTTATTTTCTTTGAGAATATGTTTGAAAGCAGAAATCAAAAATCCGGCGGTGCCGCAAGCGGGATCGCAAATTGTTTCGTCTTTTTTCGGATCAACCGCCGCCACAATAAAATCAATAATATGGCGAGGTGTGCGGAATTGTCCAGCATCGCCCTGCGAGCCAAGAATAGAAAGCAGATATTCATAAGCATCACCTAAATCCTCGCTATCTTCATAGGTAAACCCGTTAATTTCTTTTAAAAATAAATTTAAGGTTTCCGGGTCGCGATATGGCAGAAAAGCGTCTTTAAAAATATCGCGGAAAAGTTGGGGCAAGTAAGGATTTTGGCTTAATGTGGTAATGGCTTCAAGATAAAGATTCAAGCGATCTTGCCCACCAAGTTTTGTATCCATCAATTTTGTCCACGCGTATTTTTGGTAGCCGTTGGTAAAAAAGCTCGCCTTGCCGCCAAGTTCCTGCGCCTCTTTGTCCATATCGTCCATAAACTTGTAAATCAACGCGGTGGTGATTTGCTCAACTTGCGCTTTTGGGTCCGGCACTTTACCAACCAAAATCTGGCGGGCAGAGTCAATTTTTCGTTTTGTTTCTTGAGTAAGCATATTTTTCCTACATAAAAGCGTTAATAGAAACATAATCTTTGACATATTCTGGCACGACTTCGCGCCAGCCGTTCAAGTCGCGAAAATCTTTCATCGTAATTTTTGGATTGGTGGCAAAACGGCTGTATTCTTTAGTTTCCACAATATCACGAATTTCTGGGTCGGTAATATAGGCCTTTAAATAATTTTTAATATACGGCACATATTTGCTTTCTGGCTTATAGATTGAGATAAACTTTTCAAATTCTTCTTCTAAAAGTTCGTCTTTGGTTTTGAATTTATTTATGCCGCCAAAAATCTTTTCAATAAATTCTTTGAGCGTTATGCGGCGGTCAGCTTTTACTGCTTTGCGCAATTTATCCAAATTAAAATAATCTTCGGGTTTATCAAAAATTTTCGTTTTAACATATTCTTCCGCGCCTTTGACATCACCCTGCTCATATTTTTGTTTGACAACTGGATCACTTTTAACAACATGCTCAAACTTTTCAAAAAATTTCCAATCAACTTTCATACCGGCAAGGCCAACGGCTTTTTCCGAAAAAGTTTTGAGCGGGTCGGGATTGAAAATACTTACTTTTTCCATGATAATACCTTCACCACTGCCCTCGCCAGTTCCGGATTTAGTCGGCAGTTTTAAAACTTCGTCGTAGTTATATTTTTCCTCAAAATATTCGCAGTTGGCAAAGAAATCAAAGAGCTTAAAAGTTTCTTTTTCCGCTTTGATTTGTTCGTTGTCCGCATCTTTGTAGCTGAAAGTATATTTTCTTGTCCCTCGCCCTTTTATTTGGATAAAATCAGTTGGCGAAAAAATTGGACGCATTAAACAAAGGTTCAAAATATCTGGACAGTCATAGCCGGTTGTCATCATACCGACGGTTACACAAACTCTGGTTTTGCTGGATTTATAGCCCACCAGCCATTTTGTTTGGCCATTCAACTTATTGTTTGAATAATTGATAGTAAATTGCTGGGCGTCGGGGATATTTGATGTTACCTGCACGGCAAAATCGGAATTATATTTTCCGGGCCAAAGTTGGTCGGCGAGTTGATTTAGAATTTGAGTGATTTTTGAGGCATGATTTTGGCTGACACAAAAGACAATGCTCTTGCCAGTCTCGCCGCTAATTGGGTCTTTAAGTGCGTTTTCCAAAAATGTTTTGCAGAAAATATAATTCGTTTTTTCCGAGAAAAACTTCCGTTCAAAATCTTTTTGGAAAAAAGTTTGTTCTTCTTCTACGCCTTCCTCGTTTTCAACCATTAAAGAATATCCTTTTTCAGACAAAAGCTCGGTAGTAATTTCTGTTCTTGCATCAGCAACAACCGGATTAACAAGATAGCCGTCTTTTACGCCGTCCAGCAAACTATAACGGAAAGTCGGCTCGCCGGAAGGACAACCAAAAGTCATATAGGTGTCCAAAAGCTGGCGGCGTTCCCACGCTCGCGGGTCTTTTTCGCTAATTTTCTGGAGGTCAATTCTTTTAAGATAATCTTTCGGCGTAGCAGTAAGCCCCAATTTATAGCCGACAAAATACTCAAAAACAGCGCGGCTATTTCCGCCAATTGAGCGGTGGGCTTCGTCGGAAATTATCAGGTCAAAATCGGTGGGCGAAAAAAGTTTTTTGTATTTATTGTTAAAAGATAAACTTTGAACGGTAGAAACGACAATTTCCGCTCTTCTCCAGTCGTTGCGATTTTCTTTGTAAATCACGCTGGTAAAATCGTTATGCAGGATTTTTTTGAAATTTTTATATGCTTGGTCCTCTAGCTCCAATCGATCAACTAAAAACAAAATCCTTTTGGCGTTGCCTGTTTTCAAAAAAAGTTTAATCACGCCAGCGGAAACAAGGGTTTTCCCCGTTCCGGTCGCCATTTCAAAAAGATAGCGGTCGTTTCCTTTTTTCGCCGAACTTTGCAAGGCATGAATTGCAGCAAGCTGATAGGGTCGCAAAAATTTCAAATCTTGGTCTTTAATAAAATCAGGCCTTTGCGTTTCATCAATCCAGCAGGGGTCTTTTTTGTAGTTTGGGTTTTGGGTTTGGACAATATAATCGTTTTCAACTTTTTCCTCTGAAAGTGTGGAAAAACTCGGTTTAAAAGTTTCTAAATGCTTCAAGGATTCAAAAGTCGGAAAAGTGGTGATAATTGCCGGATTGCCTCGTTCCAAATCCCAAAAATAATGAAGGTTGCCGTTTGAAAGTATGATAAAACGAACGTTTTGCGATTGGGCATAACGGCGGGCTTGTTCTTTTCCGTCAAGCGGGTTTTTGTCTTCCGATTTTGCTTCTAAAACTACAAACGGAAATCCTTTGTCATCAAGCAATAAAAAATCAATAAATCCTTTTTTTGTTTTTTCAAAATCATTGCCAAATTCATCTACGGCTTGCTTGGTAATTTTGGTATTATTTTCCAAAACAATATTGGCCTTTTTATTTTCGTCGTCAAAAAATCTCCAACCGGCATTTTGAAGCAACTCATTGATTTTTATTCTAGCCTTGGCTTCTTTTTGCATAATTTTATTTATTGACCAAATCATCAAGCGAAACGTCAAGAGCTTTGGCGAGCTTTTGGATCGTTTCAAGGGTGGGGTTTGGGCTTTGGTTAAGTTCCATTTTGACGACGGTATTAAGCGAAATATCCGCCAGTTTTGAGAGCTTATCCTGCGAAATTCCCTTTTCCTGTCTTAACCTTTTTATATTTTTACCAATCGTTGACATAATTGTTTACGGAATATATTATTAAAATATAAGGATTATAATATAATATATGTATCCCTTCTATTACTATGCTATACGAAAAAGCTAAAAAGGTCAACGAATTTTAAGGGAATTACTTGTTGTCGCCCGCGCACGGGAGGACTGAGACTGGGGCGAACTCTCCTTCTTTTCCTCCTTCAGTCCCGCCGTCCAAAAAATCGCTTGGCAGGTCAGTAAGCGCCTGGATTCTGCTCAAAGAAAATCTGAC
>CAZLFO010000003.1:0-15130 GCA_964558835.1 uncultured Gammaproteobacteria bacterium | reverse complement strand
AATATGGCTAACAATATTTAATCCTTGATGTAAATTTTTTTGAAGAATTGTTAATTGCATAATATTTTAATTATATATTTAATTATATTATTATTAATAATAGCTGGGTAAAAGTTGATAAGTATTTTTTATAAATAATATTAGCTAAAATATTGTTATTTAGATTGTGGATTAAAGTGAGGGTTATTGTTAACGGAAAGTGCATAAATTCATTTATTTTTTAAAGTCGGTGGATAAATAAAAGTTATCAACATTTTAATTACAGTTAATACACCGAAGTAATTGATTGAGATATTTGCTCAATATCTTGTCTAATTTTAGAACTATTTTGTATTTCTTGTTCAATTTTTGTACAAGCATGCATAGCGGTAGTATGGTCTCGTCCACCTAATTCTTGACCAATAGCAGGAAAAGAGGCACTTATTTTTGTTCTTAATAAGTACATAGCTATTTGTCTAGGAATCACTAATTCTTTTTTACGGCTACTACCAGTAAGCTCAGATAGGTTAAGATTATAAAAATTAGCTACAGCTTCTAATATCTTTTGAGGAGTAGATAAATTATTAGCTTGAATTGAAATAAAAAAATCTTTTAATATTTGTTTGGTAATAGATAAATCTGGTTCACAATTATGAAATTGACAAAATCCAATGATTCTATTTAAAGCTCCCTCTAATTCGCGGATATTATTATTTATATTTGTAGCAATATATTGGATAACTGACGGGTCTAGAGGAAAGTTTTTTTGTTGACACTTAGAATTTAAGATAGCTATTCTAGTTTCTAGGTCGGGCTGTCCGATATCGGCGACCATACCCCATTCAAAACGGGTAATGAGACGAGCTTCCACAGCTTTCATATTTCTTGGCGGGCGATCAGACGTAATAACTATTTGCTTGTTAGCTCGGTGGAGTTGATCAAAAGTATAAAAAAATTCTTGCTGGGTACCATCTTTACCGGCCATAAATTGGATGTCGTCAACTAATAATAAGTCCACATTCCTGTAGACACTCTTAAAAGCATTACCTTGACCATGATAGACTGCGTCAACATAATCATTAGTAAATTTTTCTGAAGTAACATAAAGAACTTTTTTGCCTGACTCAAGCATCTTATGGCCAATAGCTTGAAGGAGATGAGTTTTACCTAATCCCACTCCTCCATAGATAAAGAGGGGATTATATGTTTCTCCTGGTTGGCGGATGGCAGCCCAACAAGCAGCATGAGCTAATTCATTATGTTTACCTACAATAAAGGTTTCAAAGGTATATTTAGCATTAAGACCAGCCGCAAGACACAATGATTCATCTTTAATTGGTGTATTCTTAGGGGTTTTATCTTTTTTTTGTTCATTAGTATCAGGGGCAAGGAAGTTGTAGGTATCTTGGACTTCTTTAGGCTTGGTTTTGATGACATACTTTATTTCTTTTAGCTTATTGCCGGTAACCTTACAGAAAATTTGGGCAATGTCTTTAGATAATTTATTTTCAAACCAAGCTTGAGTAAAGGCATTGGGAACGCCAATAGTTAAGATGTCATCTTGATAATCAAAAATAAAGGAATTTTTAAACCAAGTAGTAAAGCTAGCTTTAGACATGTTTAATTCAGCTTCACTAAGAATGGCCTGCCAAATTTGTTCTAGGGAGGATTGGTCCATAAGTAGGGGATTAGAAAGTTTAATTTTATTATAACAGGCTTATTTTTTTCGGCAACCCATCAAAAAGTTAATAACTTTGTTGATAAAATGTGGATAATAAAATTTTTATAAGTATTGACCAAGACCTAATAAGCTGGTATGCTTTTGGCTAGACTATATTACTAAAAGTAGTTTTTAATTTTTGATAATATGCCGAAACGGACTTATCAACCTAATAATTTGCAAGCTAAAAAGAAGCATGGGTTTTTAAAAAGAATGATGACCAAGAATGGTCGCAATGTGTTATCCCGTCGTCGAAATAAGGGGCGTCAAAAATTAACCAAATAATTTATTTTGGTTAATTTTTTCTATGCTTAAAAAGCAATATCGTTTAACTAAAAAAAAAGACTTTGATCGCCTTTTTCAGGCAGCTGATACTAAATATTATGGTAAACTAGTAGGTGTTAGGATAGTAGCTAATGGTTTAAATTATAATCGTTTTGGTTTGGTGGTAAGTCGTCGTTATTGCCGCTTGGCTACGGAACGTAATTTAATTAAACGTCGTTTGGCGAGCATAGTGAAAGAGAATTTACCCAAGATGGTTAAGGGTTATGATATGGTGATTATTGTTATCGCTCCCTGGCCTTTATTAAAATTTAATAATCTAAAACAGGAATTAATTAAGATTTTGGAAAAACTAGAATTAATAGTATGATATTTATTAAGTCTTTAGAGCAAATCATAATTAATGTAATAATTGTCATTATTTCGGGCTATCAAAAAACTTTGTCGCCAGATCATGGCTGGTTTAGAAGCTGTTTTCCTTATGGTTGCTGTCGTTTTCGACCAACTTGTTCGGAATATGCTAAAATGGCCTTAAAGAGACATGGCTTAATTAAAGGAACTATAATAACCGTGAATCGTCTTTTACATTGTCATCCAGGGACAACTGGCGGTTGGGATCCGGTTCGTTAATTTTTTTATGAAACATTTATTTACTATTCTTTTTTATCAGCCAGTACTTAATCTTTTGGTCTGGTTTTATAATATTTTGCCGGGGCATGACATGGGAATAGTTATTATTGCCTTAACAATCCTGGTTAAGTTAATTTTGTGGCCCCTTTCTCAGAAGTCGCTAAAATCACAGCAGGCCATGAATCGTTTGCAGCCAAAAATTAAAGAGATTCAAGATAAATATAAAGATAACAAGGAAAAACAAGGTCAGGCCTTAATGGACCTTTATCGTCAAGAAAAAATTAATCCAGCTTCTTCTTGTTTGCCTCTTTTAATCCAGTTGCCGCTATTGTGGGCGGTGTTTATGGTTTTTCGCGATGGTCTTTCTAACCAGTCGCTAGCCCTGGTCTACTCGTTTATTAATCGGCCGGAGTTGTTAAAAACTACTTTTTTTGGTATAATAGATTTGGCTAAACCAAATAAAATTTTAGCGGTCGTGACTGGATTAACTCAGTTTTTACAGACTAAAATTTCGGCTCATTATACTATGCCAGCAAAAAGTAATAAAAGTCAAACTGAGAATTTAGCGGTAATGATGAATAAGCAAATGATGTTTATGATGCCCCTTATAACTGTAGTAATTTGTTGGACATTGCCGAGCGGTCTAGCAATGTATTGGCTGTTGTCTAGTATTTTTAGCATTTTTCAGCAGCTTTATTGGTTTAAAAAATCTTCTAAATTAAATTAAATAAAATTATGATTCGTTATGGGGATATAATTAAACAAGCTTGGCGGATAACAATTAAGAGCCGCTGGCTATGGGTTATAGGGCTATTTGCGGCGATGTTAAGCAATATTGGTCAATATAATAGTTTATTAAATGCCTTTGACGGTGGCGGATGGGCTAGATTTTTAAATTCATTGTCTAATTATTGGCATAGCGGGCTGTTGTTAGTTAATTCTGCTTTTCATAATCCTTTGCTGTTTGTTAGTGGTTTGTTGGGTCTGATAATCATAGCGGCTTTATTATTTTTTGCCATTAATAGTCAGATTTTATTGGTTCAAAAAATACAGACCAGTATAAAATCTGAAGGCAAAAAATCTTTACCAGCGCCTAAGATGAGTTTTTGGCAACAAATTAAAACTAATTGGCCTACTTTTTGGCTCACAACTGGCATTATTATTTCCATAAAGTTTATATTGCTTGTTACTTTAGTAATAGTAAGTTTGAGCATGGCCAGTGCTTATCTTATCAGACAGCCAATAATTAGCATCTTTGTCTATATTCTCTTTGTTTTGTTTTTTCTAATATTAATTTGGCTGGTAGGTATGTGGGGGCGGTATTGGTTATTTCTATTTTTGTCTGATAAAAAAAGTGGTTGGGCGGCTTCAGCTAAAAAGGCCTGGAAGATGTTGTGTGAGAACTTATTACCTAGTTTGGAGATGTTTATTATAATTATTTTGATTAACATCTTAGTTTCGTTAGTGTGGATTTTTATTATTGGTCTGTTAGCTATACCTTATTCACTTTTATCTTTACTTTTAATACGATATTTGTCGTTTAGCGAGGTACTATTAACTCTTATAGCCGAGATTTTATTAATAGCTGGTTTTATGGTTGTTATAGGTATAATAACTGTTCTGGAATATAGTTTATGGCTGAGTTTTATAGATAAATTATCTAATAAGAAAATTGTAGCTAAAATTAGTCATGTTTTTCACCGTTCATAACTAAAATATCTTTTATAAGCCTATATTTATAGGTTTTTATAGTTTTATTGGTTGACTTCCCAATAAAACTATTGTAAAATAAGGGCAAAATATTTAATTTAAATTCTGGTTCTTGTTGAGCCAGCGTATGATTTTTTATTTATGAATATTACTGAACTAGCGCGTCGTCTTAGAGTTTCTCCTCAAGAATTAAAAGATACTCTACCTAAAATTGGCTTCGATATTGGTCAAAGGGCAATCAAAATAGATCAATATTTAGCTCAACGTATTATTCGAGAGTGGCCACGACTAACTCGTGAGTTAAAAAATCGTGAAGAACGAGAACGGCGACAAGAAGAAGTAGTAGCTAATGCCCGAGCTGAAAGACGAATAGCCAAAATGGGGGCAGTTATTACTGTTAAGGATTTGGCTACGGCCTTTGGTTTACCAGTTAATTGTGTGTTAGGTGAATTAATAAAAAATGGCATCTTTGCTTCACTTAATGAAAAAATAGATATTGATACAGCAACTATTATTGGTAGTGAATTAGGAATAGAGGTGGTGTCCTCTTCTAATGAAGCAATGGATTATAATGGAATAAAGTTATCAGAAACAAGAGAAAAACCCTCTAATCCTGATAATTTAATTGTCAGACCGCCGGTTATCGTAGTAATGGGCCATGTTGATCATGGCAAGACTAAGTTATTAGATGCTATTCGTCTTACAGATGTAGTGGCTACTGAAGCTGGTGGCATAACTCAGCACATTGGCGCTTACCAAATTACTCGTAAAGATAGAGCGATTACTTTTATAGATACGCCGGGGCATGAAGCTTTTACTGCTATGCGTAAACGAGGAGCCAAGGTGGCAGATCTAGCTATTTTAGTGGTAGCGGCTGATGATGGCATCAAACCTCAAACAATTGAAGCTTATCGTATCATTCAAGAGAATAAGATGCCTTTTATAGTGGCTATTAATAAGATCGATAAAGCAGAGGCTAATATAGAAAAAGTAAAACAAGAATTAGCTAATGATCTTGGTCTTGTGCCTGAAGAATGGAGTGGTAAAACCACTATTTGTCTAGTTTCAGCTAAATATAGCCAGGGAATAGACGAATTGTTAGACACTATTTTGTTATTAGCTGATATTAATTCCGAGGATCGATTAGCTGACCCGTTAATTGACGCTGTGGGGACTATTATTGAATCTCATGTAGATAAAAGTGCAGGACCAGTAGCCACTATCTTAGTTCAAGATGGTACCTTAAAGGTTGGCGATAATTTAATGTGCAATCAGCAGTATTATGGTAAGGTTAGAGCCTTAAAAAATTATCGCGGCCAATCCATTAAAGAGGTTGGACCATCTACTCCAGTGAAAGTTATTGGTCTTAAGGCCACACCAGAGATTGGCGATGTAGTTAAAGTAGAGCTAATAGAGCATGGAGATAAAACTAGAACGGTGGCTAAAAAACAAAATCAAGCCATTACTAAAGTACAAGATAATGATTCTTTTCAGGGTACTGCTATTAATTTGTTAATTAAAACTGATGTCTATGGTAGCGGCGAGGCTATTGAGGAATCTCTTCTAAAACTAAACAATGAAGAAGTAGCTGTTCAGATTATTTATCGTGGTTTGGGAAACATCACAGAAGGAGATGTTATTAGGGCAGCTGCTAATCAGGCAAAGATTATTGGTTTTAATGTAGGAGTGAGCCCTCAAGTTGAGGATTTGGCCAGAGAAAAGGGGGTGGTTATTGAACGATATCAAATTATTTATGATTTGATAAATAAAGTTAGGCAAGATATGCAAACCCTAATGAGGCCAGAAATTAGACGGATAGATTTAGGGCAGGTTAAAATATTAGCGATTTTTAAGCAAAACGGGGCGATCCAAATAGTTGGCGGCAAAGTTATACAAGGCAGTATTAGCCGAGATAGCTTATTAGAAATAATACGGAACGGAGAAATTATTAATCAGGGTAAGTTAATTGAACTTCAGGCCGGTCGGCAAGAAGTTAAGGAAGTTGCTACCGATCAAGAATGTGGTTTACAAATTGAAAGTCCGGATGCACTGAAGGTGGGAGATGTTTTGCAGGTTTATCGTGAAGAGCAGATTTTTAAAAAATTGTAATTTATGGTTCGTAATTTAAAACGTACTAATGTCGTTTTACATCAGGAGATAGCCGATATAGTTCATAAATTGATTGAATTTCCTGATGGTTTATTATCTATTACCTATGTTAGTTTGGGTGGTGATTATCAGGAAATGAAAGTTGGAGTATCAGTGCTGCCAATTAATTTGCGAGGTACGGCCCTAAAGAAATTAAGAAGAAAATCGGCAGAAATTGCTAAATTGTTGACCAAACAATGTCAATTACCACGTATACCCAAAATTATTTGGCTAATTGATAATTCAGCCGAACAAGCCGACCACTTTAATCGTCTAATTGATGGATTATCGATCTAATTTTATATGAATAAGGCAGTAGCTCTTCAAGCATGGTCATTAATGAGTGAGGCCAAAAAATGGCTTATAGCTACTCATTTTAATCCTGATGGTGATGCCTTGGGGTCAGCTAATATATTTTTAGAATTAGCTGCTGCTATTAATAAACCAGCAGTAGCTTATTGTGCCAGTGTCCCTGATGAAAATTTTAAATTTTTATCGAGAATTAACCAACTGACAAATAAAATAACCAAGGAACAATTTGATGATTTTGATCTTATTATTGTTGTAGATTGTGCAACGGCTAGTCGTAGTAAATTAAAGGATTGGTTATATGCTCGTCGCTCCAATCAAATAGTTATTGAATTTGATCATCATGAGCGGCAAGAAGATTATGCTGATATAGACTTTAAGGAAAGTGAAGCTGCCGCTACCGTAGAGATAATTTATAATTTTTTGTTAGCCATTGATTGGCCAATTAATGTGGAAATAGCTAAATCTATTTTGGTCGGTTTATTAACTGATACTGGTAATTTTGTATATTCTAATACCAGTGGCAGAATCGCTAAAATAGCGGCTAAAATGATGTTAATGGGAGCTAGGGTGCCTAAAATTATGGGGCAGACCTTAGCTAATAAAAATCTAGCGGTTATGCATTTGTGGGGTCTTGTTTTAAGTCGTCTAAAAATTAATTATGAATACTTGGTGGCTATAGCTGTAGTAAAACAAAATGAGCTATCTGAATTTGGGCTAGGTGTTGATGATCTTAGTGGCCTTATTGGACTTATTAGTGGCCTTCAGGGCGTTGTTGGCACTTTATTATTAATAGAAACTGAAAACGGTCAAATTAAGGGAAGTTTAAGGTCTCGCCTAACCGACATTGATATGTCGATGTTGGCTAATTTTTTAGGTGGCGGCGGCCATCGTCAAGCTGCTGGTTTTTGCCTTAACGGTTCTTTATCCGGAGAAGATGGTCAGATGATGGTATTATAGTCAGTACTTATAAAGTATGTTATAATTTAATCTATTAATCAATTTAATTTATAAATATGGAGAATGTTATTAAAGCCATCAATAAAAAGGTTAAGCAGATAATAATTAGTTTAACCGTGGTTGGCATTTTATTATTAATCCTTAGTTTTTTAACTGTCTGGACTGAGTTCATGGCTAAATTGGTTATGGGAATGGTAATTTTATTAATGGCTTATGTTTTTTTGTCAACTGCCTATAGATTATGGCAAATTCAACAGAATTTTAAGGATATAGTAAAAGGTAAAAATAATAGAATTAAATAGTTGAGTTATGCCCAAAAGCAGACAATTCCCTAAATGGGTCTGGCTATTAATTTTAGTAATTATTGTTGGCGGGGTATTCATTTGGTGGGCCATAAAAAATAAAACAGAACCTAATATGGACGAATTGGGTAAAGATAATTTATATCATTATAGAAACGAAGACTTGGGGTTTCGCTTAGACTTTCCGCCGGAATTTATTTATTACCAAACAGAAAGATTTAATGCTGCCGATTATACAGAAATTAGATTTTTTATACCTACTAGTGATCCAGCCTATGTTTATGAAATTGTCCCTAGTTATGCTAAGCCACTAGTTATTAGGGTTTATCCAGAAGATGTCTGGAATCAATTAAAGGACGATGACGAGGGTAAACAAAATTTTGAAAAGAAGATGACTAAGGATGGTCGGGTTTATGTAATTCAATTTTGGGACCATCAGCCCACCGACTGGCAAGACAAATGGAGCGATGATATGAAGTCGGCTATAAGCGAATCTTTAAGATGATTATAATATACCCGCCTTAAAGCGGGTATATTTTATTGCTTAAAATAAGAGAAACAAATTATAATATTGATATGTCAGTGGCAGATAAAAAATTAGTAGTTATTGACGGGAATGCCGTTACTTATCGATCATTTTATGCTATTCAGTCTGACCTTTCCTTTAATGGCCAGCCGACTAATGCTGTTTATGGATTTTTTAGCGTTTTGTTTAAGGTTATAAATGAATTATCGCCAGATTATTTAGTAGTAGCTTTTGACAGGCCCGAGCCAACCTTTCGTCACGAGCTATCTATTGACTACAAGGCTAAAAGAATTAAGCAGCCCGAAGAGCTATATAGTCAGATTCCAATAATTAAGGAATTGCTTGCAGCCATTAACATCCCCATTATTGAATTAGCTAGTTATGAGGCTGACGATATTATTGGAACAATTGTGAATTATACGCCTAAGGGCGTTCATAGTTATGTGGTTACTGGAGATAAAGATGTCTTTCAGCTAGTTAATGATCATGTCAGTGTTTATTGGTTACAACGAGGTTTACAGAAGACAGTTATTTTAGATAAAGAGGGGGTAGAAAAAATTATGGGTCTTAAGCCAGAGCAGGTGGTGGATTATAAGTCTTTGTGTGGTGATGCTAGTGATAATATTAAGGGAGTGCCGGGCATTGGTCATAAGACAGCGGTTAGTTTGCTTCAGTCATTTGGCAATCTAGATAATATTCAGGCAGCTGTGGCCGCTGGTGATAATATTAATATAAAACTACGTTGGCGTCAGCTAATTTTAGCTAATCAAGAAAGTCTGGATTTAAGTCAAAAATTAGCAGCTATTGACTCTAATGTGCCGATTAAATTTTCCTTAGAGGAAGCAAAGTTTGTTGGTTTTGATTTTGCTTCAGCTCGCCAAGCTTTTTTAAAATGGCAACTTAATAGTCTTCTTCCTAGGCTAGAAAAATTATCCCATTATCACCAAAGCCAGCCAGTAGCTTTTACTATTCATCAAGCTAAAATAATTAAAATAAATAATGTTCATGAGTCAACTGATTTAGCCCGCGCTTGGTTAGGGAAAACTTTAGTTCTTTGTCCAGCCTTTGAAGGTGGTCAGCTAACAGGTTTAATGCTGGCCGGTCAGAATGAGGTTTATGAATTAACCATAGGACAGGAAGTTCAAGGTGAGTTATTTACCTCCTCTGTATCTGTTAGTGGCTCGATTTTAGAGCCATGGAGAGTAATTTTAGAAGATAAAGATATAAAAAAAATTATTTTTCAAGCTAAAGATGTTGTTAAATTTTTTTTAACTCAAGATATTGTTTTAGAGGGATTGGTTGGCGATCCCTTGTTGGCCAACTATCTTTTACATCCTGGTGAACGGCAAGCTAGTCTTAGAGATATTGGTCGCCAGATTGGTTTTGAGTGGGAAGAAAATAATGACAACTCCAAGGATTATTTTTCGGGAGTTTTACAGATTATGACTATTCATGAAGCTCTAGTTAAACAATTAGCCGAAGCTTCTTTATTGAAAGTATATAATGAAATTGAAATTCCACTTATTGCTGTTTTAGCTAAAATGGAGTTAGCTGGTATTAAAATAAATCAAGAAGTACTAGCTAATTTAGCTAAGGAATGGCAAAATAGCCTTAATGATTTAGCCCAAGCCATTTATAATCAGGCTGGAGAAAAATTTAATATTAATTCACCCAAACAACTGCAGGATATTTTATTTAATAAACTTTCTTTGAGTTCTAAGGGTTTAGATAAAACAAAAAATGGCCCATCTACTAATGCTGCAAATTTGCAGAAAATCAAGGGACAACACCCTATTATCTCCTTACTTTTAGAGTATCGAGAAATTAGTAAATTATTAAATACTTATGCTTTGGCTTTATCCAAATTAATTAGCCCAAAAGATGGACGACTGAGAGCCACTTTTCATCAAGCCATAACTGCTACTGGACGTCTTTCTTCCAGTGAACCAAATCTTCAAAATATTCCTATTCGTACTGATATGGGAAAAAAACTACGTCAAGCTTTCGTGCCTGATCAGGGTTATAAATTAATTAGTTTTGATTATTCTCAAATAGAATTAAGGATAATAGCTAGCTTAGCTCACGAAGATAGTATGATAGCTGATTTTTTGGCTGGTCATGATATTCATGCTGTGACAGCGGCTAAAATTAATGGAATATCCTTAGAGGAGGTTACTGAGCAGCAACGTCGTACTGCTAAAGCAGTTAATTTTGGCATTTTATATGGCCAAGGACCACATGGGTTATCTAGGGTGACCGGTCTTAGTTATGGAGCGGCTAAAGATTTTATTGAACAATATTTTGCTATTTATCCTCAGATTCATAAATATATTGATGAATTATTAACAAAAGCACGTCAAGATGGATTTGTTACTACTATTTGGGGTCGTCGGCGATATTTGCCAGATTTATTAAGTCCCAATCCAACCTTGAGACGGGCGGCTGAAAGGATGGCTATTAATTTTCCAGTTCAAGGCACAGCTGCTGATATTATGAAAGTAGCCATGATTAATGTAGACCATTGGCTGGCCAATAATTTTACCTGGACTGAAGCCAGATTAGTATTACAAATTCATGATGAAATTTTAATTGAGGCCTCTAATAAATTAATTGATAAAATTACCGCCACCGTATCATCTTTGATGACCGAAATAATAGCGTTATCCGTTCCTTTGGTGGTTAGTACTACAGTCGGCGATAGTTGGGCTGAATTATAGTATGATTAATTTTAGAGAGTATTCAAATAAAAAAATTGCCGTTTTAGGGCTAGGATCAGAAAATGAAGCCCTTGTTTTATGGTTTGCCAACAAAGGCGTGCCCGTTCATTTATCTATTTATGATCGGCGTGAAGCTTCAGCACTAGAAGATAAACAGGAAAAAATTAGTCATTTGGCTAGCGGTCTGTCTATAAATTGGCAATTGGGCCGTAAATCATATCAATCCTTAAAGGGTTATGACGAGCTTTGGCGCTCGCCAGGCTGGCCTATATTTTGTCCGCAAATTCAAGAAGCCATACACAATGGTGTGGCGTTAAATAGTCCAATGAATTTATTTTTTGAACTTTGTCCTACTAGAAATATTATTGGAGTTACGGGCAGTAAGGGAAAGGGGACAACCGCCAGTTTAATTTATGATATTCTAAAATTAGCTAATTATCCAGTTTTTTTAGGGGGCAATATCGGAGTACCGCCGTTTGCCTTTTTTGATCAATTAACCAAAGAATCATGGGTAGTTTTGGAATTATCCAGTTTTCAGTTAGAAGATCTAAGGTATAGCCCACAGATTGCCGTTATTACTAATCTTTATGAAGAACATTTAGCTTCAGCTGACCCATTAAATCCTAATTATCATAAAAGTTTAGCTGATTATTGGTTGGCAAAAGAGCAAATTTTTTTACATCAAAATCCAGAAGATTGGTTAGTTATTAATAAAAAATTACTATCCTGGCTAAATAAGAAATTGTGTCCAGGACAGATAAAATGGTTTAGTCGGCTCTCTTGGCCTAGTAAATTAATAGGGGAGCATAATCAAGAAAATATTGCTGCTGCTTGGGCGGCTACGGAAATAGTAGGTGTATTACCAGCTATCGCCAAAAGAGCAGTAGCTAATTTTCAGGGATTAGAGCATCGTTTAGAATTTGTGAGAGAAAAAAATGGTGTTCGTTTTTATGACGATAGTTTTGCTACTAACCCAGATTCTACCATCATAGCCATTAAATCTTTTAGAGAGCCAATTATTTTATTAGCTGGTGGAGCAGACAAAGGCAATGATTTTACTTCTTTAGCTGAAGTAATTTGTAAGCAACCAGTTAAGGCAGTAATTTTATTTGAGGGAGAGGCCTCACCTCGTCTTAAAGATAGTTTATTATTAGCCGGTTATCCATCTGAACAGATATTTTTAGCCAGTAGCATGATTGAGGCTATGAGGTTAGCTAAAAAATGCGCCACAACGGGTGATGTAGTTTTATTATCACCAGCTTGTGCTAGTTTTGGTTTATTCCAGAATTATAAAGAAAGAGGTAATTTATTTAAGCAAGCGGTTTAGGTCCCACCATTGTCTCAAAAGTATTTTTTTCAATAGTTTCTTTGGCTATAAGTTCATGCGCTAGTGCTTCTAATTCTTGACGGTGATTATTAATTATTTCTTCGGCCATCAGGCGAGCTTGGTGAATAAAATTATTAATTTCTTGGTCAATTTCTTCGGCTACTTTTTCACTATAATCACGTTGTTCATGGATTTCACGACCAAGAAAAATCATTTCTTCTTTTTCACCAAAAGTTCGCGGACCTAATTTGTCACTCATGCCATAATCAGTTACTAACCTTCTGGCTAAACTGGTAGCCTGCCTGAGATCGGAAGTCGCGCCAGTAGTTACTTCATTATAAACAATTTTTTCAGTTGAATATCCCCCCAAAAGCACAGCTATTTCCTCAATGAACTCTTGCTTACTTTGGAGATGTTTATCTTGCTCTGGCATTTTTAAAGTATAGCCACCAGCTTGTCCCCGAGCGACTATGGAGATTTTTTGTACTGGATCAGTGTGGGGTAAATAATGGGTTACTAGGGCATGGCCAGCTTCATGATAAGCTGTAATTTCTTTTTCTTTATCACTTAAAAGACGACTTTTTCTTTCTGGACCGAGCATTACCTTTTCAATGCTCACTAATAAATCTTCATTGTCAATAATTTTCTTATTTTTTTTGGCTGCTAATATGGCCGCTTCATTGAGTACATTAGCCAAATCAGCTCCACTAAAGCCGGGAGTACGTTGGGCTACTAACTGCAGATTAGCATCTTTAGCTAACGGCTTATTAGCGGCATGTATTTTTAAAATATCATAGCGGTCTTTAATATCTGGTTCGTCTAAAACAACTTGCCGGTCAAAACGGCCTGGTCTTAAAAGTGCTGGGTCTAAAACATCAGGTCGGTTAGTGGCAGTTATTACAATAACATTAGTGTTAGTTTCAAAACCATCCATTTCTACTAGAATTTGATTTAAGGTTTGTTCACGTTCATCATGAGAGCCCCCTAGACCAGCGCCACGTCTACGGCCAACGGCATCAATTTCATCAATAAAAATAATACAAGGGGCACTTTTTTTAGCTTTTTTAAACAAATCTCTAACTCTTGATGCGCCCACACCTACAAACATTTCTACAAACTCTGATCCAGACAGGCTAAAAAATGGGACGTCAGCCTCTCCAGCTACAGCTCGAGCCAGTAAAGTTTTGCCAGTACCTGGCGAGCCAAGCAAGAGAATACCTTTGGGAATTTTAGCTCCTAGATCAGTAAATTTTTTAGGTTGTTTTAAAAATTGCACTACTTCTTGTAATTCCTCTTTAGCTTCTTTTACTCCCCCTACATCTTTAAAAGTGATTTTATTTTTACGGCGATCTACTTCTTTAGCAGTAGTTTGGCCAAAACTTAAAGCTCGGTTATTAACTCCTTGAGCTGAGCGCATGATAAAATAAAATAATCCAGCAAATACTAGAATGGGAATAAGAAGAGGTAAGACAGTAGTAAGAATAATAGTGGCAGTGGAATCATTTTTTATTTTAACATTAACTGCCGTCATTTTTTCTGGACTTACTTCGTAGTTGCGGAGTAGTTGGCTTAGACTTTCTCCTGGCTCTTTGTAGGCAGTTTGCTGGCGATTATCTTTTAAGACAACAGAGAGATTATCACCTTTCACAGTAATGCTGGAAACCTCTTCATTGTTAATTTCTTGGACTAATTTTTCTAACCCAATTTTTTCTACCGGAGTACTTTTAGTGGAATATAGGCTAAATAAATAACTAATGGTTAAAAAAATAATTAAAATGAGAAAGAAATTTTTAAATAGATTTTTCATAATTGAAAATAATCATAATTATTTTAAGATTTCCCCCTCATGGTTATTTTGTTTTAGCCGGAGTAACGGCCTTGGGGGCGGATTTTTTGGTAGTTGTTTTTTTAGCTGTTGTATCTTTCGGATTTTGAGTTTGGGGGTTATCAGTTTTTTTATCCTCGGCTAAATTAATAGGGGATGATACTTTCTGAGATTTTTTATCAGCGCTGGCTAGGCCTAGACGATGATTTTCTGGTTCTAGAGAAATAATGACGAATTCAGCTTTAGAGTTTGGACTATAAACATCGGTAATTTTTTGTCCTGGTTTTAATGTTAATTGACTGACATGAGCTAATCCGTGGATGTCTTTGTCTAGTTCGACAAATAAACCAAAAGGATTCACTTTTAAGACTAATCCACTTACCTTTTGTCCTATTTTATATTTTTTAGCTACATCTTTCCACGGGTCATTAATTAATTTCTTGGCAGATAAGAAGATTTTTGAGCCATCAATAGAGATAATCTCGGCCTTAATTTTATCGCCTATTTTGTATAATTCGTTAATATCATCAATTCTTTGCCAGGCTAATTCACTAATATGTATTAAACCTTCTAGGTCATTATCAAAATTAATAAATATACCAAAGCCAGTAATGGCGGTAATAGTTCCTTCTACTATGTCGCCAACCTTATAACGAGAAATAACATCTTTTTGTTTGTCTTGCCAGGCATCTTTT
>CAZLFO010000002.1:0-15546 GCA_964558835.1 uncultured Gammaproteobacteria bacterium | reverse complement strand
AAAACTCCATAGGCTTATGGCCTGATAGAGTCTAATATGTATCTGGCATTATGCACCCTTTATACAGCAATGATCTTAAACTGCCTGTCTAAAAATTAAATAACTAAAAAACCGGCAGTTTATTAAACTACCGGTTATAATTGGTTATTTCATCAGGATCATCTTGCCACTGGTGCAAAATTTTCCTGACTTTACCTTATAAAAATAAAGACCAGGACTAGCTGATCTTCCTTGATCATCCTTACCATCCCAGGTAACATCATGTTCACCTGAATTAAATGGTTGATTGGTCAAGGTTTTAATCAACTGACCTTTAATATTATAGACAGTAATAGTGGTTGGACTATTTACTGTCTGTTTAAATCCGATTGTCGTGTCACCCCTAAAAGGATTGGGGTAACAGAAGACATTGAGCGAAACCCCAAAGGTAACCCTAATTGCTGCAATTGGAACAATTATGTCAAGATTAGAGATATTGGGTATATTCATCTAGTAGTAGTTTTTAAGAAGTTACCTATTTTCTAACTCGCCACAAGGCTTGTCCGTCAGTATAAATAATTAACCGCTTATCTATATCAGTACGCCAAATCGGAATACCTTGTCTTTTTAGACGATCTAAAGTTATCTCGCTGGGAAGACCAAGGTTATTATTAGCGCCAACACTAATAACTGCTAAATCTGGTTGCCAATAACTAAGCCACTGCGGTGAAGTAGCCGTCCAAGAGCCATGATGGGCCACCTTTAAAATATTAATCGGCCCTTGATTTATATAACGAGCCAGCAATTTATCCTCGGCATCACTTTCTAGGTCACCGGTCCACAAAAATAATTTTTGGCCATATTGCCATTTAATAACTAGCGATTGATTATTTATATTTTTTTGTTCAACGACATCTTCCTGGGTAGGCCAAAGAATAGTAAGTCTACTGCCATCAGTTAAATTAATAATGGCTGGCGCATATAAATTAGTTATTTTAGTACCCTTACTACCAAATCCATCTAAAATACTAGCCAAATCTGAAGAAACCTGCGGCGGTTGAGCTAAAATTATTTGACTAACCTTATATTTTTTTAATATTTCCTTCAATCCTCCCCAATGATCAGCATGATCATGAGTAATAATAATAATGTTAATGTTTCTATCCCACCAAGCCAATTGTTGATCTAGGGCATTTAAAATAGCCTGATCAGGCGGCCCACAATCTATTAGAATATGCTGGCCCTCAGTGGTAGTAATTAATGTGGCATCGCCCTGGCCAATGTCTAAAAAATTAATTTGAAGATAATTATTATTAGAATAGTGATGACCATAAAAGCCCAATAATAATAAAACAATAAAAAAGACCGAGCTGATAACTAATATCAGCCCATGTTGTAGCTTATTCATATTATTTTAGTAGATATTAAAATAACCCAATGGTGGGTTATTAAATTTCCCCTCCTCATATAACATAGCTAATTATTCTTGATATTGTCGGTTGCCCCAAGTAAGTTTATCTACTAACCATACCCCTCCAGATTTCATCATACTGACCTTATAGTCTTGATAAAATACTTTGGGTTCATTAAGAGAAGATGCTATAGTTTCTTTGCCCCTGATTTTAACATCTATATCTAGTGAGGTTGCCGCTTCGTTTTCTAAGATACCATTAGCCACCAAGGCTTGCCCTTGGACGCCCATATATATATCATTATTTGATGATGATGCTATTTGTTGCTGGATATATTCGTCAGTCCACTTAATCATTTTATTGGTCATCTGATTTTTTAAAATAGCTAAATTACTAAAATTATCTTGATTAGATAAACTTATCCAACGTTCTACAAAGGCAGAGGCCATTTTTTCTAATTGTATTTCATTGCGAGCCCGATCATCTAAAGGTGGTTGAGCAGTTGCTTCTTGAACAGTCGGGACTTCTGGTACTGGTTCGCTACTAGTGGTTGGTCTTTCCCCTTCAGTGGCCGGCGGCTCATTAGCTACTGGTACTTGAACCTCTAATTTATCATTGAACAAAAAATAAAGCAAAATTACTAAAACAATAATTACTATACCCAATAATAACCAGCCGCGTGTTTTAGAAGAAATTTTCATACTCATGAATTTAATAAGTTATTATTTATTATTATGTCTGTTCTTGCTCATTAGCCAGCTTATTTTCCTTTTCCATTTTTAATAATTGCTCTGGATTAGAAGTAATAAGCTGATCCTCTAAATAAGAAGCTACTACTTTAATAGCGGCGTGTCTATTGCCAGCAAAAAATATACCCTCTCCTACCCCGCTTTCTAAAAGTAGATATTTTTCACCTTCGGTTAACATAAAAGTTTTTTGCACTAAATCTACGGCTGCTGGTGATTGTTTTAAAAGAATTTGCATTGCTGAATTAGTGACTATAGCCTTGCCATAAGGTGAAAGCAAGAAATCATTGACATCCTGCGTAATGGTTGTTACTCCTAGATAATATTTACGGCAACGTTTTACCAAAGCATAAATAAATTTAGCACTATCTTCATATTGCATTAACCACCAGGCTTCATCAATAACTAAAATGCGTCGTTTAAGCTCACTTCGGACAATGTTCCAAATATAATTAACGATAGTATAAATGGCCAGCGGCCTTAATTCATCTTCAAGGTCGCGAACTGAAAAAGCCACCAATTGATTATTCATTTCCACATTAGTCAAGCTATTAAAAAGACTAGAAAAAGTACCTTCGGTATATTTTTTAAGCCTTAAAGCTAAACCCTCGCCACCTTCCATGCCCTCTAGAACATATTGAAAATCTTGCATGGTTGGCGGTTCAATAGTACTTAAATCGCTGTCTGGAGTAATATCCTTTTTAGCATAAGTCTCGAGAAGGGCCATATCAATAATAGAATCTTCTTCAGTGGTTAAATTACCCAGCATAATTCTCACTAAACCCTTAACCGTAATAACCCCACTACGAATAATATCTTCGGTCTTGGTCTCTTGTCCTACTGGACGAGGCAGATCAAAAGGATTAATTTTAGCTTCGCTAGCTAAAGAAATATTAATATAAGTACCACCCACTGCTTCGGTTAAAGCCTTATATTCATATTCTGGGTCAATAATAATAACATCGGTACCCATCATCATTGTTCTTAAAACTTCTAATTTAATGGCATAACTTTTACCAGCCCCAGAAGTAGCAAACACCACACTATTAGCATTAGGTAGGCTAAAACGGTCAAATAGAATAAGGCTATTGTTGTGCCGGTTAATGCCGTACAAAATACCATTATCACTAGTAAGTTCGCTAGAAATAAAAGGAAATGATGAAGCTACTGGTGAAGAGTTCATATTATAAGCAATATTCAGCTCATCATCGCACATAGGGAGGGTGGAATTAAAACCTTGTTCAGCTTGGTAAAAAACCCGCTTAGAATAAACGAGTCTGGAGCCAAACAAATCTTCTAAACGATTAATGAGTTGATTTAATTC
The DNA here is from genome assembly GCA_964558835.1 of uncultured Gammaproteobacteria bacterium. Taxonomy (GTDB): domain Bacteria; phylum Patescibacteriota; class Patescibacteriia; order Patescibacteriales; family Patescibacteriaceae; genus UBA1359. The sequence goes on along the minus strand of CAZLFO010000002.1, from coordinate 12,085 downwards.
CTCTTCGGTGTTAGCATAAACTGTAATATAAAGAGCGAATTGAAAAAATTTCTCTATTCCCTGAGTTAAATCATCGCGCAAGGCCTCAACATCGCGCAAGGCAGTTTCTCTAATAGGGTCACGTGGATTACCTTTTTCAATGTCGGCGCCAATTTGCGCTTCTAAAACGCCGACTTTATTTTTTAACTGCTTTAAGACGATAGATGACTTAATAGGATAAAAAAACATGGCAATGTCAAAAGACTCATTTAAATTTAAGATGGGGGCAAACCAACCCACACTAATATAGCGAGGATAAGTTATAATGAACATAGTACTCACATATTGCCCATTAAGTAATAAATATTTTGGTTTAATCTCTAAACTAGCAGGAGCAATTAAATCACGAATATTTACTACACCATAGCGGTAAGCTTTTTCTTGAGCAATTAGCTCTTCGGCCAAAGCAGCTTGTTCAGATAAAGCAGCTAAACTTTGTTTACTTAAAGGATTAGGCTTATTTTGAGTGTCTGGCGATGATTGTTTGGCGGACTGAATTTTAAACATGTTTAAAACTTATTATTTATGTTAATTTTTTCAATACTATCCAGGGGTTCGTTAGCGGCGGTTTTTTGATTATAGGAATTATAAAATAATTCAATCAGCCCCTGGGTATCTAAACGTGCAACATTTAAACTCATAGAGGTCAAACCACTCATTATATTATCTACTCGAAGGTCTAATTGTTCTTTTAGGGTTATAAATCGTTCTTCTTTTAAGTTGATAACATCAACCGGTCTAAAGGCTTCCAGAAGTGATTGCCAAAAACCTTTACGTTTGTCAGAAATGGGATTATAGGGCACAACCACATAAAAGCGTTTATTCATAATTTTACCCAAACTAACTAACTGGTTAACATAATCAATATATTGAAAAGTTTGATTTTTTAATAATTCATTAGTCTGTTCATTAGCCCGTTTATGCATAGCCTCAAGATAGCCATCAATATTTAGTTCGCGTGACTGAACCACAATTTGTAATAAAAAATCTATATTATTTAAAAAAGTAATATAAGCGCTAATGATAGCTTGCTGTTCGTCTTCACTTTTAAGGGCAAAGTTAATACTAGAAACCATTAAAATCGCCCGTAAAGTACCATCTTTCATGATGACTGTATCTTGTTTAATGTCAGCTATCTTTAAATATCGTTGAGTGGAGATAGCTGTATTTTTTTGATTACTGGCCATAATCAAGACGATTTAGTAATTAATTCTTCTGGCTCTTGAACTTCACCAGTATAAGCGCCACGAGTATCAACAATAAGCGACAACTCTGCCAGTCGAGAGGAGGTAAAATGAACCTTAGTAGCTGGTGGTTGGGCTTTGATAATATTTTTATGATCAAAATCAACCATTTTCTCGGCTTTACCAAAATCTTTATTCCAAATTCGTAATTTGGGCGAAAAAAGACTCTGAATTAAATTGAGTAAAAAGAAATGAAAGGGCCGACCATTTATTTTACCAAAAGCTAAAGTTATAGCAATACCAGCAGTTATAAAGCCGCTCACTACAAATAAAGAAAAATCAAAAATCTTATATTCCACAAAAATAATTCCAGCCGTTATAAGCAAAATAATGAATTGCCGAGTAGTTATTGGCCCTAAAATTTTATCTTCTTCATCAATAAATTGTGGTACGGTAAATTGTTCCATAAAATTAAAAACGAAGTTGTTTATTTAAATTCAGTATAGCCTTAAATTCATCTATGGTTAAAGTGTCCTCTTTCCCCTGCTGCGCTGCTTCAACTAAAATTTGCTCGGCTGGCTGACCATTATCAATACTTAACTGACCAATTTTTAAGTAAATAGAGTTTAAGGGGCTATGACGCCAGGCATTAATACCCTGCAGACGTTTACTATAACCATATTCAGCTAAAAGGTCAATTTTTTCTTTTATTTTTTGAACTCTTTCTGCGGCCGTTGAACCTAGATAACGAAACTTCTTTAAAGTAATGGTGGCTAATTCATCAATAGGCGTTAAAGTCTTAGGGGTAAACTTAACATCATCCATGCGGATTTTACCTGTTTTAATATCGGTTATTCTCTGATCTAAGGGAATAACCACGGCGGCTGATTGATTAACTGGTTGTTCCTTAATTGGCTTAGCAACCACCGAGGCCTCACTAGGGGTAATTGTTGGTCCTGCCTGCTTTTTATTCTCCCCTTCTATGGCCGGGGGCAAAAGTTTAGCCGCCTCAACTGCTCCTGATGTTAATTCTGATTCAGTTTGAAGATCTAAGTGCTCTTTATTGTCTATTTGACGTAAACTAACTAATAAATCTGACTCAAAATCTTGAACAATTGATTGCCTAATAAGTTCATCGGTTGGCTGAGTTGGCAGCTGAACACTAATCTTCTCTCTGGCTTGTTGATCTAAATCTTTTTTAATGTTATTTAATTGTTCCATCAATATTGAGGCTTGTTCGGTAGTAAGACTCAGTCCACCTTCAGCTACTGCTTTGGTGGCAATATTAATAAACGCCGGCGCATTACGCACTCCTAAAATAAAAGTCTTAGCTATTTGACGAAGGCGATTTAGGTCAGCGGCTTTTTTAACTAATGTCTGTTGGCTAACAAATTTATTTAGAGCATTTTCTATAATATCGGTAAAAACAAAATTATTATCAGTGGCCGGCGCTGGAGTAGCAAGCGGCTGATTATCTTGAACTATTTTATCAATGTTAACAGGCTCAACTACCGGTTTAGACAAATAATCATTAACCAAAATAAAAACATTAGCTTGTAGGTCAGCTACTAATTTTTGGGCTTGCTCTTTATCCATGCCTTCATTTTCTACTAAATAGAACGATAAACGACTAAGCGGAATGTCTTTAACTATTACCTTTATAATAATAGTAAATAAAGAAATATGATATTCCTGTTCAAGATGATGAATAAAACTTTTTACAGCAGGATTATCTAATTTAGTCTTAATATCGACCGGGATTTGCTGATACTTTTGTAAATAATCAAACATATCATTAGCTACGTTCTAGTTTGGCAATTTCTTCCCTAATAGCCTGACCCTCTATGCTATCCTCGCCATAACGTTTAAGCAATAATTTTAATTGATTAATTTTATTAATACGGTCCGCATCTAAAGTTGGCGCAACCACCTCAGAAGATGCTTGGGACGGAACCTCTTCTGGCGGCCTCTCTTCTTTTGGTTGGCTAGATAATTGGCCAGTGATTGTGTCTGCCGACTCCATAATAGGTAAAGGAATAATAGCCCAATCACTACCATCATCGCTAGGCATACTGTCGGGGAAAAATTTAATATTGCGGTAAGTATTAAGTAGGACGCTTAAAATCTTTTTTTCTTCAGCTGTCAAATTAGCAGTATTACGAGATGAGCTTAAAAATTCAGATATGCTTAGCGAATCAAAATTAACCGCTCCCCGCTCATTGATAAAACAACGGAGCCAATTACTAATTGTGCCTGGCAGTTTTTCATTGTTTATTGTTACTTGTTCTGTGGTGATTTTTTCTTGATTATTAAGCATGGCATTTTCAATTTGTCTCTTGGCGCCATCTAGATCCTCGCTTAACCACATAAATATTTTACGGTTTAGGGCGTTAATCAAAACCGTATCAGCTGTAAGCTCGTTTAATAATTGTTTATTAAAAATATCTTTAATAATAGCACGATCTTCTGAAGAATAGTTCGGACCTAAAAAAGCTAACTTATTAAGAATGGGCAAGAAAAAATTATCTCTTAGTTTATCAGCTAATTCGTCAGCTCGCGCCTGATCTAGCGCTAAATTATCTACAAAATATTCACTTAATTCGTCCAGGCTCACCCGATTAATAGCTACAAGCAAAATAACTATGTCTAAATTAACACCATATTCTTTGGCTAAATCAGTCACTATCTTATAGTTACTGGGCCGATTAAACTCTGCCGTTATGATGGGCGGCATAGTTAAAAATTCAACTAAATATGCTTCTAGAGTATCGCGATCATAAGTATATTTCATAGTCCTGTTTATTTTACTTAGATGATGGTGACGATGGTAATTTATTATGAACCTCCTTTAATAAAGCATTCAAACGTCCACCAGGGTCACCGCTTTGTTTTATATAGGCATTTACACCTCGTTGCATAGCCAGCAACAAAGAATTATCTTTTTTATTATTAGCATCTAGGGTGCGGACAGCGCTGATTAAATTATCTATAGCTTGCTGACTGCTCCTTTGACCACTAGATAATATCTTTAAAAATTCACGTTGCGCATTACCCAATATATTACCAATACCGGCAGAAAAGAGTTTGGGATCAAGCGATTGAGCTAGGGCATTTGGAGTAGCTACTTGGTTAATTTCTTCAATGCTTTCCTCAGCCTCTTCATGATATTTGGTACCTAGCTCTATCGCTTTAGTGGTTGTCGGTGCCGGGTTATAATTTTCAATACTCTTGCCTAAATTAGACACAAAAGTACCAGTAGCCAAATGAGCTAACTGTCTAGCGAGCCAATCACCCATTGGACCGCTTGAATTATCTTGGAGCATTTGCTGTTTGCCATGTTGATAATCTGTCTCTGCCTTAGCTCGTTCTTCCTCTAATACTTTCTGTGAATTATTAACCGTATTATTATAATTAGTATCAGCATCTCGGACCTTTAAGTCAGCAGCTAAAATTAGTTTTTCCATGGTTGCCTTATCAATATCACCTCTAGCATATTGTCTTTGAGCTTCAGCTTTAGCTGTCTCGCTATTATTTCTTATATTATTTTTTTGAGCCTCGGCGGCTTGTATTCTTGCTTGATGACGTTGATCGGCTCCACGCAAATTGGCCTCCCTATCAGTTTCTAATTTTTGATATTGTTTGCCAAGTTCAGGCTGACTAATTATTTTATGTCCTAATACCATTTCATTTTTAGCTTCTTCTAACTCTCTCGTCTTACTATTTTCAAGTCTATCGCGGCGCCGTTGATAATCTTCCTTAGTAATACTACCCAAATCTTTACTCTGATTAAGTCTAACTAGCTTATCGCTATATTTATCATGAATCATTTGTTTTTTGTCGCGATATTCATCATCAACCCGCTCATGAGCCTTGATCCTACCCTGATCTGCCGTCTTCTTTAATTTATGCCCCACCCCCTTAGAGAAAGAAGACTCTTTAAATCCCTTCATCCCGGCAGTGCCAGCCATAATGGCCCCTAGAAATGGATTACCGCTAACTGCTCCTAAGGCAGTGCCAAGGGCGAAAGTAGCAACTCCCTTAGTAGTCCGCATGACATTTTGTGCAGTCTTGTCTTGAAGTACTTCTTTCCCCGCTGCTAAAGTTTTATCACCCATGCCTAATTTTCTGGCCACCTTAAGCCTTTTTTCGGCTTTCTCTTTTTTACGTGCCTCAGTCGCTTCCCGTCCCCAGGTTTGAGCAAATTTACCGACTTTATTAGCAGTTTTCCCTAAACCACCAGTAGCATTTTTACTTAAAGCAACAGTAGCGCCCCCTACAGCCTTTAAACCAGTACAACCAGCCGCCTTGGCCCCAGTCGCCGCTCCTTTTTTAGCTAAATTAGTAAGCTTTTTACCTACAACCGGCATTGCTTTCATTCCGCCGCCAACAACATTGCCAACCAAATCACTAGTTTCTTTAGTGAGCTGCATACCCCCCACCAGTATCCCTATAGATACTAAAAATTTAATAATTGCCTGGGCCGTAGCTGAGCTAGTAACGGCCATGTTTATATCTGCATTAGAAATAGTAACTGTACTTGTTGATGGAGCCTGCATCTCTGCATCTAAGTTAGCGAGGACAATATTGTCTTCACTCGGTTGGCTAACACTGGTGCCCGAAGCTGTAAAAAAAGATAACCAAATAAAAAAAGCTAAGAGTGGCCCCGTGGTTACTAAACCGCTAAATTTATCCCACCACTGTTTACTTAAACTTCCCAATTTACCCATTTTAGGAAAAGCGGACAATAGATAAGGAAATGGCGATAAAACAATAAGTAGCCACAGCATCACTGCCCGCTGAATGAGCATAATGGTCATGGTTATTATGACTACCAGGGCAATAAGCACATAAAGAAAAGCCAAAAGGTAACTGGCAAAAACACCAACTTGGTTCATTTTACTAACGTCAGTATCATTAGTAACTAGATCAAATAGTGCAGTCATACCCAGCATTTCAGTTAAATTACCCATACCAACATCTTTAAAACCATTAACAAAAGTAAGCATGATAATTTGGGCAAAATCTAAAATAAGGCCACAAATAGTTTTAGAAAAATTAACTAAAACAGCCCCCAAGACAAAATTTTTAAGATTATTTTTAGCCTGATAATTTGGTAACCTTAAAACCGTTCCAAAAGCAATTAACAGAAGACCTAAAACAAAAAACATGTTACAAACATCGCGGACTACTTTCCAGCCCTCTTTAACCACTAGTTCATTAATAAAATTATTATATTGAGCAACATAAATAAGACAGTGAAGAATTAAAGCTAATAGTTTACCCAAAAAATTTACTATAAGGCTAATAATGGCGGTTAAGGTTTGAAGAATGGCCTGAGTTACCGCATCTATGGCACCAGCCAAGGCTACAGAAGGTACTAAAATAACTATAAGACACAAAAATATTACTAAATACTTTTGTGTCTTGTTTAGTTTAGACCATCTATCTAGTAAATATCCACTTATTTTAGACCATATATGAGTCATACCATTATATAAAAATCTCAAATAGATGGAAATAATACTCCCCATAGTGTGTTTATTGGATGAGAAACCACGCCTATAAACCAGCTAATAAAAGATATTATACATAAAATAATTAAAAGGACTATAAAATCTAAAAGAATAATCCCTATCATCTCTAAAAATCCCATAAACTTTTGTGCCGTTGCCGGGGCCTTTATTTCTTCGCCTAGTTTGCAAAAAATTTTATGTCCCTCTATAAAACCAAACCAGGCATGAATATTTAAATAAATTAAAGTCAAACCGTAAGAATCCAGTAAATTCGCCCAACTTTGTTTTAATAATTCAGCAGTAACTCTCCGCATGAGCACTGGCCGCAATTTCTTAGCCATTTCTCTACCTTCTTGATTCACCGCTTTAATTACACCAACCGGGGTAGGATGATCTGCTATTTGTTTAGCCATCTGCTTCGCGTGTTGTAATGCTTCGGCTATATCTTGAGTATCTTGTTTGCTACCTAATTGGACTGATTTAGCTAATGCGCCTTGCACTTTAGTCGGCTGTGCCTCGGGCACCCTGGATGCTAGGCGTTCGTTAACACTATTACTACCGGCCATCTGTGACTTAATTGTCTCGGCATTAGCTTGTCTGGCTTGTTCTTGGTTTTTTTGCTGACGCAATAAATCAGCCACCATTTGATCATTTTGGCTATTACGATTACCCCAATTATTATTTAAAGCCAATGCCTCTTCAGCCATATAAAATACTGTCTTTAATATGTAAATTATATCATAGATAAAATGGCCAAGCAAATAAACACTGAGTGTATTACGTAACGGTCGGAGTACCACCTGGTGGAGGTGGAGTAGGTCGGATTGTAATGGTATATGTTGCCTCTTTGTTCCAATGATCAAATATTTGAATAGTTATCGTGTTAAGCTGACAATTGTGATTTGCGTCCTCTTCACAAGTATAGTTGTGAACAAAACGATGCGGTGTATCAGGATCAGGGCGGTCAATAAAACTACCGGTGCGATCATAAACTGAACTACCGTCTCCCCAATCTATGTAAATGCGGGTAAGTGGTTTTTGTTCTGGATCAATAATACTATTAAAAGTCAAATCAACAGTAAAGACCGGCACACCAAAATCTATAGTCTGTCCACTAAAAGAAGTTAAGATACCGTTAATTTTAACATCCTTGATTATTGGTGCAAAATAACAATAGTCATCTGAAGTATTGTTATTAGTGCGTGGGCTCTCACAAAGAGAAGTCGGCGGTCCCCATATTAATACGCTGCTGCTCGCCTGCTTATAGTGACCGCTATCTCCAGAATAATAGTTATAGCTATCTAACTCCCACTCATAGCCACCATAAGCTTGAGCAAATAAATACCGAGGAGATGAACTACTATTTAAATTATTACTAAATATCCGCCCTAGATGAACGCCGTCAGCCGCTTCTTGATAAAATAATGGCTGATTACCAGGACGGGTTTCATCTATTATACTATCCCATGAGCCAGGATTCTCACCTAATCCGGCCGGGTAAGCTATAGAGGCAAAAGGTATTGAGGACTGCAAAAAAGTACATGATGTGGCAGTAAACCCAGTACCATTAACATTAGGTATATAACAAGGCATTTGAAAATTGCTGCCTTCTTTTACTCTGTTAGCCCAAAATTTATTATTGCCTTCATCATCCACAACTTCAACAAACTTAGTACAATAAACAGGAGCAGAAGTAGGCACACTAGAGGTTTGGTTAGTTACTACAAGCCCAAACTGATCACGATATATCTCGCTACCTAAAAGCCCCTCTTCTCCGTTACTTAAATTAATACACTCTCCTCCTCCTCCGTTGCCCTCTGAATAGTGGTATCCTGATGCTGTGCATAAAAATCTTAAGGATGCCTCAGAAAATGATTTAGAGCGTAATCTAGGGCCCCTCCCCATCCCATCATCACTATCATTATTATCATTAAACATCTCTAAAGTGCCCTTAGGTGAGGAACATCCCCGATTATACCAACTGCAAATGCTGTGCGACTCGTCGTAAGAACAACCATGATTAAGACACTCCGTCTCATTACCGTCGTAATCACACTCATTATCGCCGTTAACACAATAAAAAACATTATTATTATAAGGTAAGATTTCATCATATAAATACCAGCCATCATTTAGAGAGTTAACATTGGGAGTTACTCCATCATCACCCCCAATACAATCCATACACACTAAATTATTAATAATACTTTTGGTACAATAATTCCCTATTAACTTGCCCCAATCTTCATATTCAGGAATCATTAAAACATAACTAGAAGAACTCTTTATGCTGGGCACACAGGCGTAATCAGAATAATCACCATTACAACCACCATGTAAATTTATCAAGAAATAGTGGGGTGGACATTCCATAGGGTCATGTCCATTCAGCCAAAATGCATGTCTATATTCTAATCGTAAACTAGTTGTTGCTTCTAAACAATAATAAAGCGGGTATTTACCATTATACCCAACCCCCTCTTCAATGGGGTCAGCACCAATCTTATCTAATGGATACCACAAGAGACAATTTCTTTCATTAGCTGGGTCATATTCTAGACAGTAGCCTAAAAGCCCTTTCTTCCGGATGGCTGAATTATTAGCTGAACCATAATCACAAGACAAGCTATTGCCCTCAGGATAAAGCCGGCAACTTGGCACGGCATAACTATTTGAACGAATAGCTAATGCCGGTGCTAACTGAATGTTATCAAAATAGGCAACGCTATCTTTACCACGAGCATCTAACTCAATACCTATAAATGTAGTGTTTGACTTCGTAGTAAACTTTAAAGCTTGGGCACGCCATTTGCTATTGGTAGGTGACAAAAGTATAGAATTGGTTAGACTAGTAGTTGCACCACTTGGTAGACAAGGAGTATTAGTAGTTGGATGTTGACAAGTATATTCCCAGACTTTAAAACCAGCACTATGTTCGTCATCGGTCCTATAACTACCACCTAAAGTATAGGTGGTACCAGAGTCCACCGGAATCAACTGTTGAGGATCAGTCTTAACATAGCCATAAATACCGTCACTAAGATTAGTAGTTACTATGCGTAAGAAGTTATTGCCATCAGGTGGGAGATAATCACCCTGAAAGCTGCGGTCAACTGTTAGTGCCTGTTGCGGACTAACAATTACTTTAGCTAAATGAAGAGGATTAGACCAACCAACCGGCGAATAATTATACAGCAAAGAATTACCGTCGCTTTGTAATTCTCCGGTTACTCTTTCAAAACTGCCGTTAAAATCAAAATCATCTACTAGCTTACCCTGTTCACTCATCATCGCTAAATTATATAAATCATTATTATAACCAGTATTGCCATACCCAACCTTACTATAACCGCTAAGATTACGAATTGCTCCTATGTCCAAACTTTCTCCCAGTGTTTGGTTAGTAGTTGACACCGCTTGAAGGTCAATAAAATGATTACAATTATTATAAGAGTCAAAACTATCACAAAGCCCAAACGATGAACAAATATTTTTAGTATCACCATTGTCTAGCCGCACTTTATTATAAGTAGTGCATTCTAACCATTTATCGCAAACCCTGGATGGCTTAACTTTGATTAGTCGATTAGCAGTATTAGTAGCTGATGACTGTGGACTAACGCCATTAGTATCGTTAATAGTTTTGTTAGTATCATACAATAGGGCAGAATATTGACCTTGTGAATAAATACGTTCATTAAGTAACAAACAATTACCATCATATTCAGTTTGACCATCAGTACAACCTTCGCTAGTCAAATCTTGGTTAAGATTATAATTTATTATAGCTTTACGAATTGACACTTCTTTAACATCCAGATTATCGATAATAACCTGAATTTTAGTAGCAGCATTGGTCATAAAGACAACGCTACCATAATAACCATTAGCTAAAGGATTACTGCCATTACTACTAGGAGTATTAACAATTAATGTTTGTGGGCCAGAAGCACTTACTAATTGATTATTAGAATCTAAAATCCAAAAACTATAATCAGGGTTATTACCAACTTTCCAGGTAATGCTTGGTTGATCACTAGCGTTGTCAGCCCGAGCTTGCAATACATAGGCCGTAAAAGCTTCTAAGTTAATTGTCTTAGTAGTAGTAGTAGCATGAAGACCCAACAAATCACTACTAACTCGAGACAAGGGATCTAAATATTCAGTACAGCCAGATTGAGTAACCGGACAAAGCCCGACCCAATTATACCCATTCTCTTTAATAGGCTGCTGAATAATATTGCCACCCAAGCCAATAGTTTTGCCAACCTGCATCTTATTTACTGGACAGGCTTCATCGGTTTGGTTATTTATTACACATTGACTAGCGGAACTAATAGCAGCACAATCTTGGTCGGTAACACAAAATTTAGCCGATCCGCTGCATTGTTTTACTGGACGTTTATACCAGGAAACATCATTATTACTGGAAGTTGATGATTTTAATTCACATAGTTGATTGCCAGGATCCTTGAAAAATGTTAAACCATTATTGCTGTTCCAGGTCTGACAGCCAACATCTTGTGGTAAACATTTAATAGAACTTAAGACATCAGCCTGATAACGATCCGGGTCAAGTCTTAAAAAATTAGTAGCATAAACCGCCTGACCTTCATAGGTTGATTCTCGACCTAATCTCTGACACCCTTTATCATTATAAGAACAAATTTTGTCCCGGTCATAAACCGCATAAATGATTTCATCGGCTGGAGTTAAGTCAGCCAAAATGTCAGAAGAAGTAGTTGGTCGGAAAGGATAATAATAATTTGTCCAATTATGTGTATCCAGCATGGCTTCACAACCGACAGCTGATTCTTGGCACAGATCATCAAAACTATGTAGATAATGAGTATTATTATTTTGGTCTACATATTTTTGACAACCCAGCATAAAGCCAGCCGCTGGCGCTCCATTATAATCTTCATTACATACCTCGGGAACATTTAAACTATTATTAAGTAAATAATATTCATCATTAACCTCCATTAACCTTACCTCGTCTAATAAGAATGGACCATCAGCAGCAAAGTGTAAACGCAGGTTAGATGTTCTAATATACTCACCAGATGATGTCTCCGTTATAGCCATGGGTTCATCAATGGTGATAGTATAAAAACCCCAATCATTACTAGATAAACTTAAACCGCCACTTGGTAAATTAAAAGATGCTATATCTTCTTGATCTTCTTTTATAGTTGTAGTTGTTAAATTAACTGTACCAGCAAGGCTCTTGGCAAAAAATTGCAAACGATACTTGGCGTTAGGATTAAGGCCAATGTCGGCTAAAGATCCATTTACCTCATTTCCATTAGTTAATAATGAATAACCATTATTTCTTAAAGTGGCCGA
>CAZLFO010000001.1:0-18096 GCA_964558835.1 uncultured Gammaproteobacteria bacterium | reverse complement strand
ATTGGTGCCGATATTCCAGTGGGGTCAGCGTCGGGACATATGATTATTGATGTTGGTGGTGGTACGGCGGAAATGGCAGTAATTTCTTTAGGAGGTATTGTGACGGCTACCTCAGTGCGAGTAGGTGGGAATAAAATTGATTTATCTATAATTGAATATGTACGTCGTAAATATAATTTAGCCATTGGCGAGAGGACGGCCGAAGAAATTAAGATTGGAGTCGGCAGTGCTCTTTATTTAACAGATAAATTATTTATGGAGATTAAAGGACGGGATATTTTGACTGGGCTACCTAAGATTATTACTATTTCTTCTGATGATGTTACTGAAGCTATTCAGCACGAACTAGAGGCTATTGTTGGGGCGGCTAAAAATATTTTACGGGAAACACCTCCCGAGTTGGCTGCTGATATTATGAGTAAGGGGGCAGTGTTAAGCGGGGGAACTGCTTTATTAAGAAATTTAGATCAATTAATATCTAGAACTACCGACGTGCCGGTTATTATAGCTGAAGATCCTTGGGCTTCGGTAGTCAGAGGTACAGGTATGGCTTTAGAGAATTTAGATAGCTATAAACGGTCTATTTTTGCTACTAGATAATATATGATTATTGGTATTGATGCTTCACGAGCTAATCGTGACCATAAAACTGGGGTAGAGTGGTATGCTTACTATATTATTAAAAATTTAGTAGAGATTGACCATGATGATGACTATATTTTATATAGTGATAAACCGCTTAAAAATGATTTAGCGCAGCTATGTAGAGAGCATGCTAATTGTCAAGAAATGGTGCTACATTGGCCAGTTAGACGTTTCTGGACACTAGGTCGATTAAGCTGGGAGATGGTTATGAGGCCACCTGATGTTTTATTTGTACCGGCCCACACTCTGCCTTTATTTTCCAAGACTAAAATGGTTAACACCATTCATGATGTTGCTTTCATGATTTATCCTCAATTTTATAGCCGTTGTGAGCGACTTCATCTTCGCTGGTCTACTAGGTTTGCGTTATCGCGAGCTGACCAAATTATTACGGTATCTAATTTTACTAAACGAGAGATATTCCGTTATTTTTTAATGGTTCAAGGAGACAAAATCTCGGTAGTTTATCATGGTTATGATAAGGCATTATATCATCCTGTTGTTGATCCAGCAGCTGATAACCAAGTATTAGATTATTATCATTTAGAGAAACCATATTTTATATATATTGGCCGGCTAGAAAGCAAAAAAAATATTGTTGGTCTTCTTAATGCTTTTCGTAATTTTTGCCAAGCCAGACCCAATGATGAGACTATGCTAGTATTGGCCGGTCAACGGAGCCGCGATTATGCCCCCATTAGTAATTTATTAGCCGACCCCGTCATTAAGGGACGAGCCAAAGAGCTAGGATGGGTGCCGGAGCAAGATTTACCGGCTTTATTACGGCAGTCTATGGCCTTTATCTATCCTTCGTGGTATGAGGGTTTTGGCTTACCAGTTATACAGGCTATGGCTTGCGGTGTGCCGGTTTTAACTACTCGAGTTAGTTCATTGCCGGAAATTGGAGCTAACGCCGCCCTTTATTTTGATCCAGCCGATCAAGATGAACTTTTAGACAAAATGAAGCAATTAGCTGATGATGCTGCTTTACGTCGTCAATTATCTCAAGCTGGGCTTAAGCGAGCCACTAAGTTTAGCTGGTCTCAAGCGGCAGCTCAAACTCTAGAGATATTAAAGAAAAGTCATGATTAGTTTTAAGTTAAGAAATATTCACCATAAAATATTGGGTGGCCTTATTGCTTTGGTCTTGGTTCTGCTTATTGGCAGTAAAGTCGAAGCTGATGAATTATATAAAATAGCCTTATCGCCCTCGGATAGTTATTATAATAATCAATGGTATCTTCAAAAAATTAAAGCATCAATTGCCTGGGAGGAACAAAGAGAAAGCCCAGATATCGTTATCGCTATTGTTGATTCGGGAGTGCAAATTGACCATCCTGATCTAAAGGATAATATTTGGGTTAATGTTCGTGAGATACCAAACAATCGAAAAGATGATGATGGTAATGGTTTTATCGATGATGTCAACGGCTGGGATTTTGTTAATAGTGTTCCTGACCCTAATCCTAAATTTCAGTCTGGCTTTACTGAAGAAGGTATTTTTCATGGAACGATTGTCGCCGGCGTGGTGGCTGCTATGGGTAATAATGCCGCTGGAGTAGCTGGGGTGACTTGGAGCGCTAAAATTATGCCCCTTAAAGCCTTAGATGATCGAGGGGTGGGAGATACTTTTAGAATTATTCAGGCCGTTGATTATGCCATTAATAATGGGGCTGATATTATTAATTTAAGTTTCGTTGGCTATAATTATAGTCAGAGTTTAGCCGAAGCGATAGACAGAGCATATAAAGCTGGTGTCATTGTAGTAGCCGCTGCTGGCAATGAAGAATCAGGGGGGTATGGTCATTCGTTAGATGAATTGCCAATATACCCTGCTTGTCTTGATGGGGGCAAAAATATGGTACTGGGTGTGGCCTCTACTGATGCCTTGGATCAGAAGACTAAATTTTCTAGTTATGGAACTCATTGTGTAGATATTGCTGCTCCAGGAATAAGTATTTTTAGCACCGTAGTTTATAGTCCCAATCATCAGATTGATGGTCGGTTGCTTAACAAATATTATGATGGCTATTGGTCTGGTACTTCAGTTTCGGTGCCTATGGTCAGCGGTGCTTTAGCTTTAATTATGGAGAAAAATCCTAGCTTAAAACGAGACCAGGTTATTCAAGTGTTATTAAATAATGCTGATGATATTACTCGGCTAAATATGGCTTATTTAGGTAAGCTGGGGCGAGGACGGCTTAATATTGCTTCAGCTATTAATGACGCTTCTTTACAATTATCTAATAAAGTAAATCGTTTTTTAGTCGCGCCGGCCAGTTCTAGCAGTCAGCCGGTTAAAATTCTTGATTTTGATAACCACGCCGTAGGAGAGTTTTATGCTTTTGGAATCAATTTTCCTTATGGTCTAAGAATAGCTAGCGGTGATTTGGATAATGATGGAGCTCCAGAAATAGTGGTTGTGCCTGACAAAAAAGGTCAGTCAGCGGTTAAAATCTTTAATTATAAAGGTAAATTAGTGGGACAGTTTATTGCTGTTAGTAAAGATTTTTCAGCTGGCCTTAGGGTAGCAGTTGGTAATGTAGATAGTGATCGAGCCGGGGAAATTATTGTTGGTACCGGCTATGGAGCTATTAATGAAGTAAGGGTCTTTACCGCCCAAGGTGTATTAAAATATAAATTTAGGCCTTATGATGCTAATTTTAAGGGTGGTGTTAGTGTGGCCACTGGAGATGTTAATGGTGATGGAATAATGGAAATTATTACTGGCGCTGGCAAAGGTGGCGGACCACATGTACGAATTTTTAATGGTAAAGGACAAGTTTTAGGACAGTTTATGGCCTATGAATCAAACTTCCACGGGGGTATTGAAGTTTCTGCTGGTAATTTTGATTATGGTGCCAAAGCTAATCGCGATGAAATTGTTGTTTCGCCTGGTGCTGGCCGTTTGCCCCAGGTGCGGGTTTTTAATAGTCGTGGTAAAATGATGTCTAGTTTTTTGGCCTATAATAATAATTTTCAAAAAGGTTTTGATGTAGCTTTAAGTGACATAGACGGTGATGGGCTTATGGAAATTATTACTGGGGCTGGCCCAGGTGGCGGACCACATGTACGAATTTTTGAAGCAGGCGGAGAGCTTCGTAAGTCATGGTATGTATATAATTTGCTGTCTAATAGTGGGGTTAATGTTGCCCCTCTTAACTTAAGCCGACAATTTATTAATTGATAATTATATGGCAGTTCAAAAAATTTTTGACAAAAAAAATGTTTTAGTCACTGGTGGTGCTGGCTTTATTGGCTCACATTTATGTGATGAGTTAATTAAAACTAGTAAAGTTATCTGTGTAGATAATTTTTTAGGTGGTAGTGAACGCAACATTGATCATCTTTTAGCTAATCCTGATTTTATTTTTATTCGCCACGATATGAGTGAACCTTTAGACTTATTAGCTATATCAGAATTAAATCGTTTTAAGATTAAATTTCAAGGTATTCAGGAGATATATAACTTGGCTTGCCCGATGTCGCCGGTGGATTTTATGCAAAATCGTGTTGCTAATTTATTAGCTAATTCAGTCGTGGTGATTAATACTTTAGAGATGGCTAGACAGTATCAGGCTAAATTTATGCATTTTTCTTCTTCAGTAGTGTATGGTACACGTGAAGTACATAATGGCAGTAAAGTTGCTGAAACGGATTTAGGGATAGTTGATCAGCTGTCTGAGCGAGCCTGTTATGATGAAGGTAAACGTTTTGCTGAAACCATAGTTAATACCTATCGAGATTATTATGGTCTGGATGCCAAGATGGTTCGACTATTTAGAATTTATGGTCCACGGATGTCCATTAATCAGGGTCACATGATTCCTGATTTTATAGTTAACGCTTTAGATAATAAGGATTTAGTTATTAATGGTGATATAAATTTTACTTCATCTTTTTGTTATGTGTCTGATGCTATTGACGGGGTTTTAAAGTTAATGCAAAGCGAACTGACTGGCCCAGTAAATATTGGATCTGAAGTTGATATTAAGCTTACCGAGGTGGCAGAAAAAATTATTCAAAAAACTCAGTCATCATCTAAAATCATCTATGAAGGTAGGTTACTATTTATGACGGAGCTTAATTTGCCAGACACTACCTTAGCTAGAGAGCAGCTTAGTTGGATGCCTATAGTTAACTTAGATCATGGGCTAGATAAAACTATAGCAGATTTAAGGTCTAGCAAGGCCTTAAAAAAATTACCAACTAATTGGTAAATTATGAAAGTAGTTTGCGTTATACCAGCCTGGAATGAAGCGAAAACTATTGTTAATGTCGTTCAGGAAGTGAAAAAATATGTTGATGAAGTTATTGTAGTTGATGATGGTTCAGAAGATGAGACTGGGCGTTTAGCAAGATCAGCTGGTGCTACCGTTTTAGTTCATACTATTAATCGGGGACAGGGTGCAGCCTTAAGGACAGGAACAGAGTATGCCTTAAATATTGGGGCTGATATTATTGTTCATTTTGATGCTGATGGTCAATTTGCCGCTCAGGATATTCCTAAGGTTATTAGTCCTGTAATTCAAGGAGAAGCAGAGGCCGTATTTGGTTCTAGATTTTTGGGGGAGAGGAACAATATTCCATTTTTAAAAAAGGCAATTGTTCTGCCACTGGCTCGCTTATTTAATTTAGTGTTTTTAGGAGTGCGGGTGCGTGATCCTCAGAATGGTTTTCGGGCTTTATCGGCCCAAGCAGCGCGTCAATTAAATTGGCGGCAAGATAAAATGGCTCATTGTTCAGAAATTTTATGGCTTGCTCGGCTGGCAAAAATTAACTATCAAGAAGTGGGAGTGACAGTCCATTATAATAATTTTGGACAAAGAATGTCCGGTGGCTGGAAGATTATTAGTGATTTATTTTTAGGGCGTTTTCTTAAATAATTTTATTATATGTTGCAAAAAGTTTTGGCTTTAATTGTTGTTGCTTTTTTTCTGGCTAAGCTATTATGGCAACAGCGCAAGCGGCGATTATCGTGGACAGAATTCTTTTTCTGGCTAATTTTTTGGCTACTCTCGGCTGTGGCTATTTTAATGTTAGACGATATTGACAAATTAGTAGCTAGGTTGGGCTTCTCTGGCAGTGGAATTGAGGTTCTGCTCTATATTGGCTTTGCTCTCTTACTGTATTTTGTTTTTCGTTTACGTTTAAGGTTAGAAAAAATAGACCGTCAATTAACTATTTTAGTGAGTTCAATGGCTCAGCAAAAGCCCTTAGAATCAATTCAGAATAATAAGATAGAAAATAAATAATAACCAATGAAGATTGTCCATTTAGTTTGTACTTTTCCCCCTTATTCAGGGGGGATGGGTAATAGCGTAAAAGAGATGGTGGAGAGGTTAGCTTTGGTTGACCCTTCGGCCGACATTACTATCGTTTGTCCTAACTATGGTTTGCAGGAAGTAACACCATTAAGTAAGCCATACTCAGTAAGACGTTGTTCTAGCTGGTTACGATTTGGTAACGCTGCAGTTATTAAAGGTTTAAAAAAGATATGGCAGTCAGCAGATATAATTCATTTACATTATCCATTTTATGGGACAGATGCCATAGTATGGCATCTTAAAAAGAAATATCCTAATACTAAATTGGTTATTCATTACCACATGGATTCACAGGCTGATGGTTGGAAAGGATGGATATTTAAAATTTGGCAGAAATTATTTTTAAAAAAATTACTTACCCAGGCCGAAGCCATTACTTGTGCCTCCTTAGATTATTGGCATTATTCATCAGTGAGCCGTATTAATAAATTAAATGATAAATTATTTATCGTGCCGTTTACTGTAGATACTGATCTTTTTCAGCCGCGCCCCAAGGATCAAAAACTGCTGGAGCAATATGGCCTTAAAAGCGGAGTACCCATTATTTTAATGGTAGGAGGTCTAGATAGGGCTCATTATTTTAAGGGGGTTCCAGTATTGTTATCAGCTTTAGCTAAAGTGAAAGCTACAGCTGGAGCGGGTTATTGCCAAGGTATTATTGTTGGAGAAGGTGATTTGCGAGATAAGTATTGTAAAATGGCCAAAACACTAGGTTTAGCTCAAGATGTGGTTTTTATTGGTAAGGTTGAACAGAACAGACTGCCAGCCATTTATAATTTAGCTGATTTATTTGTTTTACCTTCGATTAATAGTTGTGAGGCTTTTGGTTTAGTGCTTTTAGAAGCAATGGCAAGCGGCCTACCATGCCTGGCGTCTAATTTACCAGGAGTTAGACAAGTTATTGATCCGCTGCATAATGGACTTTTAATTGAGCCCAATAATGTAGATGATTTAGCTAATAAAATTAGTCAATTACTGACGGATGATTTAAAATTAAAAAAAATGGCTCAAGCAAGTCGGCAAAGAGCGATTGAGTATTTCTCCAGTTCAGCCCCCAGTTCTCTGGTAGAAATTTATCATAAAATAATGGAACAACGATAAAATAATTATGAAGATTTTATTGGTTAATAATGTTTTTTATCCTTATGAGCGGGGAGGAGCTGAAGAGATAGTGCATTATCTAGCTGAATCCTGGCCCGAGGAAGGTCATAAAGTTATGGTAGTGGCTTTGGCTCCTAGGGGTCATAAGCTAAATAAAGCAAGGGGCCAGGCTAATTTATACCAAACAGTTTATTGGTCTAGTAATTATTATGGTTTATCTAATTTACCCCAGTGGTTGAGGTTTATATGGCATTTACCTGATTGGTTAGGGTTCAGACACTATTTTAGGTGGCGGAAAGTTTTAAAAAAGTTTAGACCGGATATAGTGGTACTGAATAATTTAACTGGCCTAGGTTTTCAGGTTCATCATTTGTGCTGTCGCCTAGGCATCCCCAGTGTTCAGGTGATTCATGACGTTCAATATCTTCAGCCTAGTGGTTTATTACTGTTGGGAGAAGAGAAAGCGTTAACTAATAGTTGGCTGATGAAGGGCTATAAAAGTTTAACAGCATACTGGCTAAAACCAGCCAAGGTTTTAATCAGTCCCTCTCAGTGGCTTATGGATTTTTATCTGCATCATAATTGGTTAAAGAATAATTGCTGGTTAAAATTAGCTAATCCTTTAAAGATACATTTATCTTCAACCTATCGGTTGCCTGATCAATTGCGTCAGGCAATTTTTGTTGGTCAGCTTACACCAGCCAAGGGCATTGATTGGCTAGCAGGGCAATGGTCGGATTTTAATAAAATATTATTAGCTGCCGGATTACCGGCAGCTGATTTAACCATTATTGGTGATGGGCCGTTGCTGGCTTCTTTAAGCCGCGATGCTAGTTTAGATAATCATTTACGTTTAATGGGTCGCTTAGAACATGATATGGTGCTTGATCAATTAAAAAAAGCCGATGTGCTAATAGTACCTTCTTTTTGTTACGAAAACGAGCCCACTGTTCTTTTAGAGGCAGCATCTTCGGGTTGTTTAGCCATAGTGGTTAATCATGGAGGAGCCAGAGAATTAGCTGGGGCTTTGGGTTATTTGACCTTTGAAGCTGGTAACTTAAATAGTCTTTTTAATGCTTGGTCGCAATTATCCTTAGCTGCAGCTAAATTAACTTATTGGCCGGCCGGAGAGGGCGTTGAGTTGATGACGCCCTATAGTTATCTTGATAGAATTTTACAAAATATTAGTTAGAGATTTTTATAGACAAAAATCATAATTGATCCATCAGCTATGGTGATTATTTCGTCAGCTTCAGCGGCTGCTTCCTTGGCTAATTTTTCAAATCCATACCAATAGTTATTAAGTACAAAATAAGCTTGATGGACACCGGCTAATTTAGCGGCTTCAGCGATAGTTTGTCGTGAGGGATAATCATTGACCATTTTTAAATAATAAGGGTAGAGAATACCCGAGGTGGGTATAGGGTAATAGAAAATGTTGTTTTGAAGATAACGTTGGTGTTTTCCAGGATAAAAACCATATTGAGCTAGGGCGGCAGCGCCAACCTGTTGATTGGCTAATACTATATAGTCATCACTAGCTTGATTTTCAATTATTTGTACTGCCAGAAAATCGGTTTGGCTAGTAGATAGACCCTGAGCATGAGAATAGCGGTCATCGCGAGGATAGGTGAGATAGAGGCTAAACATTATTAAGGTAGGAAGGGCGATAATAATTGGCCAGACTATTTTTTTAGAATGAGCGTTTAACCATTTTTTAGCTAATAAGCTAAAGGCCATAAATGCTGCCGGTAAATTAATAATTATGGCTAGCCACCAAAATCTAGTTAAATAATTATAACGTTCATAGTCAATTACAAAATTAAAGGGGATTAAACTCGTAAAAATTATAGCTATAATTAAAGACAGGTTGAGAGATTTAAGAACTGAAGTCCAAACAGTTTTATGGTTTTTTAATAAATACCAACCGGTTAGAATAAGTATTATGGCCACTATTGGTTGCCAGGCTTGCCATCCATAAATTAAGTTAAGGAGCCAGTGTTCCTGGTTGGGCCATAAATGAGAAAATTTAAAAAAATTGTTTAAGCCAGTAAGCAAAGTGTTAATTGGTGGTTTTGCTAATTGCCATTTTCTTGTGTGTTGCCAATTAGTTAGCCATAGGGAGAGGGGTAGAGTTAGCGCTGTTAGAGCTACTGCTAGCCACTTAATAATTTTTTGCCAACGTTGCCGGATTTGAGGCAGACTACTTAATATGGCAATGGTTATAGCTGGCAAACCAGCCAGGGGGTGGCAGGCCAAGCTAGCTAAAGCCGAAGACCAAATAAGGGGAGAGGATTTATTAGGCCAGGTGGCAGTTATGATAGTAATAATAAGCAAAAAATAAGCGCAATTTTGTGGAACAGTAACAATAAATATAGGCCAGCAAAATATTGGCCATAGCCAAGCAACTAAGCGGCCTAGTTGTTCTGAGCGCTGATTTTGTTTAAACCATTCAATAATAAACCAAGGCAGGAAACAAGCAATTAAGAGAGGTAAGAGCCAGCGCTCAATAGAGCTAATAGCTAGGCCAGTTAAATGATGAATAGTAATAACTAACGAATATTGACCTAAATAATACGGTGTTTTGGGACTAATTTGGCCTTGAGCAATAATAGTTTTTTCAGCGGCTTGGTGAATAAAGGGGTCAAAGCCATAAGCCGTACCATATAGGCAGCTAGCTATGCCATAAATTAATAACCACCAGGCAATAATTGTGAGACTAGATATTTTTTTATTAGCTTTAATAGTTATTAAACCAGCAGTAGCAATCAGCCAACCAATTAGCCAAAAATACCCATTAACCTGAGTCCATGGAGATAGGAGGGGCAAAGTAGCTCTTTGTTTTAACAGGTAGGTGAAGCTTATTATTATGGCTATAAGTATTAACCAGCTTATTTTAGAACTTGGGTGGCTGAGGGATATTTTTGTTTTGCTTTGTGGCTGTTTTCGGTATATAATAAACAGGGTTAGGGCTGTTAATACTAGAGTAGTTATTTGTCCTAACCAATTTAAGCCATAGACCCAATAGACAATTGTTCCCCAAAGACTGATTAAGTTAATAATCAATAAAATTGTCGGTGGTTGTTTGAAATATGTTAATATTTTCATGATGAAATTACCAAAATTCAATAAATCGTCTGTTATTATTAGTGCCTTTTTAATTATCCTTGGGGGGTTATTTTTTGTGGGCACTAGTGCTTATCCATATTGTATCCAGCGGCCTGGTTTTGTCAAATGGTCCTCGCCTGATGAAACTGCCAATTATTATTTTAGCAAATTATGGGCTGAAACCGGTAGTCTTATAGCAGAAAGCACAATTAATGTCCCCGAGGGGGTTATTGTTCGACCACGTAGTTTTAAGGTGATTGATGGCACTCTGCGTCCAGTAAGTTTTGTGGGCTTGCCCTTGCTTTATGGTTTTTTAGCGCGGCTTTTTTCTGTTGATATTTTACCATATTTAACTCCCTTTTTCGCCATGTTGGGTCTCTGGGCTTTTTTTAGTATAATGCGCCGACTTTTTAGCTTACCCACAGCTATTATTGGGACAACTCTCGCTGCTACCTTTCCAGTTTATTGGTATTTTAGTGCTAAAAGCATGTTTCATAATGTTTTGTTTGTGGCTTGTGGGCTTATAGCGTGGTATTGTGGCTTGCGGGCTTTAGATAAATTACGATTAGCGCGTCGCCGGTCAGTTAGTAGCCCCTTAGCTCTTATATGGTTAGCTATTTCAGGGTTGGCTTTTGGTTGGGCTATAGCGACGCGTACTTCTGAGTTATTATGGTTAGCGCCCATAGTATTAATTTTAATAATAGCTTATTTCAAAGAGATTGGCTGGTATCGTTGGCTCTGGTGGGTTAGTTGGTCCTGGATGGGAATGTTGCCAGCAGCTTGTTGGAATATTATCCTTTATAACCATTGGTATGGCGGTGGTTATCCGGCCATGATCCAATCTATTGGGACTTTTAGTCAAACCAGTTTATCTTTACTTAATTTTCATAATTTAGCAGACAAATTTACAGTTTTATGGCAAACTATTTTCCATTTTGGTTTTTGGCCCGAGCAATCACTGACAATGTTTCAACATTATGTAGTGGAGATGTTTCCTTGGCTAATACCTTTGGTGTTGGTTGGGGTGTTAGTATTTATTTTTAGTCGCCGACAGTGGAGTAAAGGCAAATGGCTTTATTTGTTACTGTGGATATTAGCTTCAATATTTTTAGTGCTATATTATGGTAGCTGGCAGTTTAATGATAACCCTGATGCTAGTAGATTTACTATTGGTAATTCTTATACTCGTTATTGGTTGCCACTTTATTTAGGAGCGTTACCTTGGGCGGCTGAGGGGTTGTGGCGATTGGCTACTTTTTTATTCCGACGTCGTTTGGTTAAACCCATCGTCGCCTTAGTTGTTGCGGGTTTATGTTATTGGTCGCTGCGCTTTACAGCTGTTGGATCAGAGGAAGGTCTAAAATTTACTGCTGAACGGCAGGTTAATGATTATTATTTATGGTCTGAAGTTTTATCCAGGACAGAAGATGACAGCATTATTATTACGCTTTACCATGATAAATTATTTTTTCCCGAACGTCAGGTTCTTGTAGGCCTTTTTGATGATAAAACTATGAATCGCTATTATGGCAATTTACTTAGAAAATGGCCAGTTTATTATTTTAGTTTTCGCTTTTCTGATGACGCTCTGGAATATCTTAATAATCGTCGCTTGCCGCCTCTTGGCTATAAATTAGAAAAAATTTTAGATTATAATGAATTTGCTCTATATCGTTTGCAACCCATTGAGGGGCAAACGATAAGTGGTAGATAATCATTCTATGAGGCAGAAAAAACAGCATCACGATTCTCCACTGACTATTGGTATCGACGCACGTTTGTATGGCCCCTTAGGTCGGGGACTAGGGCGTTATATTGAAGAAGTAATTAAGCGAGTAGTTGCCCTTGACTCAACAAATAAATATGTTCTTTTTTTGAGCCCTCGGAGTTTTAATGATTGTTATATTGAGCAAGCTAATGTTCAGAAGGTTATTATGTCTCAACGCTGGTATAGTTTGGCTGAACAATTAGCCTGGCCGCGGTTAATTCATCGTTATCATTTAGATATGTTGCATGTACCGCATTTTAATGCGCCGCTTATTTGCCCTTGTCCCTTAATAATTACTATCCATGATTTAATTTTAACCAAATTTCCTAGCCGCCGGGCTAGCACTTTAGCGCCACTGCTTTACTGGTTTAAGAATTTGGCCTATCGGGTAGTGATTTCCCGGGCAGTGAAACAAGCTAAAATGATTATTGCCGTGTCAGAATTTACCAAGCAAGATCTTGTTCAGCAATTAAATGTCTCACCTGAAAAAATTAAGGTTATCTATAATGGCCTTAGCACTCTTCCATTAAATTCTCCCTATGATTTTAAGGCTGACAGAGACATACTTTTGCGCTATAATATTAAGACCCCTTATTGGCTGTATGTAGGGAGCGCTTATCCTCATAAAAATTTAGAGTGGCTGGTTCAATTATTTATAAAATGGTCAGAGCAACACACTGGTTACCAATTAGTTTTAGTAGGGGAGCATGATTATTTTTATGAGCGTCTTATAAAGTTTATTGTCGATTTATCTGAGAGGCAAAGAGTGGGAGATATTATTTGTCCGGGATTTGTGCCTGATGAATCATTAGCCGCCCTGTATCGTCAGGCTGCCGTATATGTTTTTCCTTCGCGTTACGAGGGTTTTGGATTACCGCCGCTCGAGGCAATGAGTTACGGCTGTCCGGTTTTGGCTAGTGATAGTTCATGTTTACCGGAAATTTTAGGGCCAGCAGCTGTTTATTTTAAGGACAATGATATGGAATCAGCCTTGACAGCTATGAAAAAGATATTGCGTAATGAAAATTACCGTCAGAGATTTATTGTTTTAGGGTTTGAACAAATAAAAAAATATAATTGGGATAATTGTGCTCAAGAGACTCTAAAAATTTATCAACAAGTTTTATTTCATAATGTTTATAAATGACACAGAAGACTAAACAATATAATAATGACAATATTCCCCAATCTAATTTTTTATTAGATTTACGGCAGCAGATTGTTAATGAGCCGATAAATAAAAAACGCGCTAGACGGCAATGGAAATTTCATTGGCCTAAAATTTCCAAATTTACTTTATTGGGTAAAAGGGGAGTAAAGGTTAAAATTAAATGGCCTACCATAAAACGTCCTAGGTTGTTTATTAAAATTAGTCGGCCGGCCAGTTTGCGCCCCTTGTTGCATTTATTAATTATTTTTTTAATTATCGCTATACCCCTTAAATTAATAGTATATATTGAAGATTTACGGGGAATTCAGGCAAGGGTGGTTAATGCTTCAACTGAAGGGTTAGTTAATCTTGAGGCAGCTGGCCAATTAATGATGAGTGAAGATTTTACTTCAGCTAGTAATGAGTTTGCTCAAGCCTCAGCTAGTTTTGCTCAGGCTAAAGAGAGTATTTTGGGAGTTCAATCTTGGCTGTGGCAGTTAGCTGCCCTAATGCCCAATGAGCAAATTCGTCTGGGAGCCAAGGCTCCATATATTATTGAAGCTGGTGATTTAGCTAGCAAATTAGGGGAAGATTTAACTGTGCTGGTACAACATATTGTAGATAAGATAGGAGATGGCGATTCTTTATCATTAGCTCGGCAAATTAATATAGACAGTAGCCAAGCGTTAGCAGACAGTGTAGCCTTGAACAATATTTTGAATAAATTAAAACCAGCGAGTTTACCAGAGAGTTATCGCGAGCCGTTAGAAAATTGGCAAAATAAATTGCAAACACTTAGCAGTGTATTAGAGCAAGTACAGTTTTGGTCTGCCGCCAGTTTAGATTTATTAGGAGAAACAATGGACCGCCGCTATTTATTAGTTTTTCAAAATAATGCCGAAGCCCGGGCTACTGGAGGATTTATCGGTAGTTATGCTTTATTAGATTTTAGTCGTGGCCAAATTAAAAATTTAGAAATACCAGGCGGGGGTAGTTATGATACAAATGGCAATTTACGTCGATTTGTGAATCCGCCAGCTCCATTAAGACTGGTAAGCACATATTGGAAGTTTTGGGATGCTAATTGGTGGCCGGATTGGCCCACTTCAGCTCGCGAATTAGAATGGTTTTTGCTAGAAAGTAATGGTCCGAGCGTTGACGGAGTTATTGCTTTAACGCCCGATGTTTTAGAGAGTTTATTAACCATTACTGGCCCTATTGATTTAACCAAAGATTATGGCGTTGTTATTACTGCCGATAATTTTCGTCCTCTAGTTCAAGATTATGTTGAAAACAAGGTAAGCGGTCCCAAAGAACCAAAAAAAATAATTGGTGATTTAGCAGTAGCCATTTTAGAAAAATTACCACAAGCCCTACAGGATAAAGCTAATATTACTAAATTATTAGAGCAAGTGAGTAATCAATTAGCTACTAAGCATATTTTGTTGTATTTTAATGATGAAGCAATTGAGAAGCAGTGGCAACTTACTGGTTTAGCTGGTCAGTTAGAGGCATTATCCTCAGGACAAGATTATCTTCAAGTAGTTAATACTAATATTGCGGGCGGTAAGACTGATTTAAAAATTAGGCAAACCATTGAAGAGAGAGTGGAAATTCAGGAAGATGGCAGTGTTATTAATGATGTTACTATTGTTCGCGAGCATACTGGTAAGAAGACAGAGGGTCTTTATGGAGTGCGTAATGTAAATTGGCTAAGGCTTTATGTCCCTGAGGGCAGCGAATTACTAGTGGCTGATGGATTTCAGGTTCCGGAGAGTCATTTTTTTAAACCTCAAGATACTACAGCTGAGGATATACCGGCAATTAAACTTGGCGAAGGTTCAGCCCAGGTTGAACCTTCTAGTGGTACTTTAGTTTATAATGAACTAGGACGGACAGTATTTGCTAATTGGTCGATGATTGATCCGGGAGAAACAGTTCGCTTAAATTTTAGATATCGCTTGCCATTTAATGTATTGGAGACCGGTAACCAAATTGACTGGCTTTCTAAAATTAAAGCTTATTTGGGCTTAAGTCGCCTGGGGAAATATCAAATCATAGTTGAGAATCAGGCTGGTCAGTCACCGACAACTTGGAAAGTAATGTGGAGTTGGCCGGCTAAGTGGAGTTTATTATGGTCTTCGGTAGATAATATTAAAGCTAACAGTTGGCAAGTTAATGATGTTATAAGCAAGCAAGTTGTCGGCTTCTTATTTAAAGCAGATAATTAATTTTATTTATGTCTAAACAAAGCATTAACAAAAAATCGTCTACTGATTATTTTGAACAAATGTTTGAGGCTGGTCGGCCAGTGATAAAAGAAGTTAAACGCAAAACTCACAAGAGCAGACAAGAGCTAAAAGCACAGGAAGTTGAAGATAGTTTATCTGAGATTTATCGAGACGACTCTGGTAAAAATATTGACGTACAAAAAATTTCTGTCCGGCCGCGTCGGTGGTGGTTAAAAATAATTTTATTTCTAGTTTACAGCGCCATCATTGTTATTGTAGGTTATTTAGGCTATCGTTATTATATTAGTTATCAGGCTAAAGATGATTTATTTTCAGTAACAATTGAATCGGATAAGAACTTAACCGCTGGTCGTGAATTTACTTATATTATTGCTTACCACAATAATGGCCGGGTGGCCCTGGAAGATGTAGAGATTAAGATTGACTGGCCCCATAGTTTTATATTTAAGGAAACTCAACCAGCCACTACTAGTCCTAATTTATGGCATATTGGTCATATACCAGCTGAAGGCTCAGGGCAAATAGTAGTTAAGGGAATATTAGTTAATAAGATTGGAGAAAATAATCAAGTTCACCTAACCGCTAATTTTCGTCCAGCTAATTTGAGCAGCACCTTTGTTGTTAACACTACTTACAATTCTATTCTTACTGATTCGCTGCTTATTGTCGGGATGTCTGCTCCAGATACTTTAGCCATTGGTCGTGATAATGAAATAATGATTAATTATCAGGGTCAGGAACATAGTATTTTAGATAATATACAATTAATAATGAATGATATAAATTGGGCTGAGGTTAAATTGCTAGATGGTGATCAAGAAATTCAGCCTGAAAGTAATTTTAAATGGTTATTACCAGCGCCGAGTAGTGAATTAAAAAATCTTAAATTACTTATTAAACCCAATAAACAGGCGGGGGGTCTAGAGATATTAAGTCTTAGGCTGGAGACTAATATTGGCGAGCAAACTTATTTAGTAGATAGTCGTGATTTTGATTGCCATTTAGTTAATAGTCGTCTTAATTTATTATTGAAGGTCAATGACAGTAGCGCCGATAGCGCAATTTTGGCTGGTCAACCCCTGAACTACCGCATTGACTATGTTAATCAAGGAGATACGACCTTAAAGGATGTTAAAATTATTGCTTCTTTGGAGGGGACATGGCTAGATTGGTCATCTTTAAAAGATAGCCAGGGCGGGCAAATTAATGGGCAAACCATTATTTGGAGTAAAAAGGAAATTCCTAGTTTAGCCCTTTTGAAGCCAGGAGCTAGTGGTTCAATTATTTTTTCTATTAACGTTAAAGACTGGGAAAGCGGGGATAAGAGCGATTCGGGAGAAATAAAGAGTTATGCTTATTACCAGGTAGGAGACGATATTGTTGAAAAACCTACCGATGAAGAAAAGAGTAATACTATTATTAATCAATTAAGTAGTGATTTAAGTTTAATCGAATCCATTGTCTATTTTAATGAAGATAATATTGCTGTTGGTTCAGGGCCAGTACCAATGATGGTTGGCGAGACTACTTACTTAAAAGTATATTGGCGTATTAACAATAGTTTTCATGATTTACGGGATATTGAAGTTGTTGGAGAATTGCCAGACTATGTTAGCTGGGGCGGCAAGAATCAGTCTTCTATTGGTGAAATTAGTTATGATGAAGAAACTAGACAGGTGAGATGGCATATAGATCGGTTGCCAGCCAACGAGCATGAGGTTACTGGTGAATTTAGTATTGGTATTACTCCGCGCCCTGATCAGAAAAATCAGATCATCATTATATTGTCTGGCTCTACTGTTACTGCTATTGATAATGTAACTCAGGCGCGATTAGAATTTACTACCCAGGCCAAGACAAGTCGCTTGGAAGATGATACAATAGCACAAACAGATGGTCTTATACAATAACTCAGGTTTTTATTCAATAACAATCTAAATATTATGAATCAGTTTATTATTAATCAAGCCGCTGATTTTCAAAAAGCTATTGATTTTTTCATAAGAGATATTGGGACTTTAAGAACCGGGAGAGCTAACCCTGGTTTATTGGATAATGTTACTATTCAGGCTTACGGCGATTATTATCCCATCAATGCTTTGGCCAATATTAGCGTGCCAGAACCGCGTTCTTTGGTAATAATACCGTGGGACAAGACAGTCTTAAAAGACATTGAGAAAGGATTAATAGCCGCTAATTTAGGCATAGGTATTGTTAATGAAGGCGATAAAATACGTTTGACTATTCCGCTTCTTAATGAGGAAAATCGGCGTGATTTAGTTAAACGACTAAATGATAAAATGGAAGAAGCCAGAATTGTCTTACGGCAAACGCGCGAGGTAGTAAAAAATAAAATTGAAGCGGCGATGGTAGCCAAAGAGATTAGCGAGGATGATAAATTTCGTTTTATCAAAGAATTAGATGAATTTTTGACCCAGAAAAATGAGGAGTTGAAAGCCTTAAGAGATAAAAAAGAAGCAGAGATCATGACTATATGACAGTAATAATTTTTTTAGCAATTCTTGGAGTATTGGTGCTAGTTCATGAACTAGGTCATTTTTTGGCAGCTAAAGCTATGGGAGTGGGGGTAGAAGAATTTGGCATAGGTTTTCCTCCCAGACTATTAGGTTGGTTTAGGAATCGGCATGGTCATTGGAAGTTATTGAAAAAAAAATATCACCGACAGCGGCACACTATTTTTTCTATTAACCTTATTCCATTGGGGGGGTTTGTAAAATTACGAGG